>NZ_CAJZIE010000024.1:0-28380 GCF_916049665.1 uncultured Rothia sp.
GAAAATAACGCCCCCAGCACACGCGGGGACGCTATTTTCAGGATAAATTCATCACTCTTAGAAAATGGGATGAATCACACGAGAATCAGGGAAATTCTCCTGCTGTTCCTCGCTCTGAACAATAATTCGATCAGCAAAGGTGTAGAGCATCTTACCGGTCATCGTCGGCAGAGTCGGGCGGTCAAAACACTCAATATAAAGAGTCTTTACGCCAAAAAGTTTAGCCGCAACAAAGAAAGGAACAGCAACACCCGCACCCGCAGAAACAACCGCATCCGGGCGTTCCTTCGGGAAAATACGAAATGCCAAGAACAAATTACGAATAGCGTTCTTAATATTTCGAGTGGTCGGGTAATACGCCCAATAGGTCTTCTCATCAGCGAGAGAAGATTCAACATCGGGCTGCTTAAAGCTAACCCACACACGGTCATAATCCTGCCACGCAGCAGAAGTAGCCGTCAGATGCTTCAAGTGTCCGCCACTGCTGGAGACCAGCAGCAACTTCTTCTTCGGTGCCTGAGAGGAAGTAGCCTCAGTCATAGTGTTCTCCTAAAGCCCCAATACAAGAGAAAAATAAGAAGAGAAGATAAGGGAGAGCCTCGGGCCCGGCGGAACCCGCACCGGCAGACCTGCCGCAACAAATCCGCCTCAGCAGGTGCCACCGCACCCTACGCTCAAGGACGAAGGACGAACCCGCACAGAAGCGAGGCATCCATCAATAACCCCGATTACGCGCGGTCCAGTTACTCCCGGTCTAGTTATTCGCGGTCCAGGAACACTGCCAGAGCGTTCACGCCCTCAAGCTGATCCAGCTGAGCGAAGAGCTCACGAACCTGCTGCAGAGAAGTAGCCGCAGTCACCGGAACCAGAGCCACGCCGCCAGCCTGAACGAAACGCAGCTGGGTCGACAGGGGAGTAGCGGTGCTCAGGCTAATCACCAGAGGAGTCTCGCTCTTCTCAACCAGCGATTCGGGAGTGTGGCGGGTGAGAGCGTCACGGACCGAAGCGTAATCGGTGAAACGTGCGTATTCGGTGGGCAGAACACGCTGCAGCATCTGGTACAGGTGCTCAACACCGCGGTCAGTACCGGGCAGAATGACAATGCCGGAAGCGCCAGCGCTCTTCACGTCGCCATCGGGAGCACCAATGGTGCGCAGCAGCATGAACGCGTCATTCGCCTCAGAGGTGGAACCCAGCTCGTGAACGGGGATACCAGCATCTTCCAGACGATCAGCGTAACCAACGTGACGCATGGTGCGGTCACGACCGTACGCCAGCACAGCACCAATCAGCAGACCGGCGACAGCACCAACAATACCCATCTTCACCGGGCCAAGAGCTGAGGAAGAAGAAGGAACCTGAGCCTCGCTCATCACGCGACCACCGGTAGTGGAAGTCAGCTGAATCTGAGCGCGACGGTCCTGCAACTGAGAGAGCAGACCCGCACGGCTGTTATCACCCTCGAGGGCAGAAATCTGCTCATCAATCTGGCGCAGAGCAGAATCAACACTGCTCTTCAGCGACTCGGAACGAACCTGCAGGTATGCGTTCGCCATAGCGTTAGCGTAACGTGCAGCCTCCGTACCGTTGGGGCGGGTCACCTCAACATCCAGAACAGCAGTCTGGGAGGTGCCGGTCACCTTGACGGAGTTCATGAGGCGGCTGGTCAGCTGAGCCTCAGAGAGGGTATCGCCATTAGCAATCAGAGACTTTGCCGCGTTCTGTGCAACCTCGCGAGAGGATGCAACGCGAGACTCGGTCGCAATATCCACCTTCGCGGAGTTAGCGCTACCGGTACCGGCGGGATCAACCACCAGCGGGTAAACAACCAGCGAAGCCTTAGAAGTGTACTTGCTATTGGTCATGTAGCCGTAGACGGCACCCGCCACAGCGAAAACCACAACCGACAGCAGAATCAGCAGACGGTGTCGGAAAATGCGACGTACCTGGTTGCCAAGGGTAACCGAGGAGGTATGAGAGGTGTTATCCATGAGGACATCCTAGAGGAAGAGAAACGGACACTAAATATCGGAGAAAAACGTAGAGGAAGCTGAAGGCTTAAGACTTCGCGCGGCGGGCGGAAAGGAAACGCTCAATACCGAGAGCCTTACGGAAGCGGTACAGCACCGCGCCGTACACCGGCACCAGTAGCACCACGTACACGATGACGCCCAGCACGCTCTGACCCAAGAAAGCCAAAGACGCCAGAGCGCACACCGTCGGAACAGCCGCACCCAAGAAGAGTGACGGAGCCATCTCGCGAACCGAAGCGCGAATACCAACGAGGCGGAATACCTGGTAGCTCGCCAGGAAGGTGTCAATCAGCAGAGCAGACGCCCACGCCGTCACCGCACCGTACAAGCCCCAAACCGGAACCAAGGTGAAGTTCAAGGTCACAGCCACCACCAGCGAGGAGAGTTTGTTCAACAGCTGCCAGCGGCTCTTACCGCTCATCAGCAGAACGGACTGCACGCCACCGGCGCTCATCGACAGCATCGCCGCCGGGCAAATCACCCAGAGAATACCGGCGCCAGCCTCAAAGCCCTTACCGAAGAAATGCAACAGCACCGGACCAAAGAACGCCAGGGAGAGGTAGAACGGCCACGACAGAGCAGTCAACACGCGAGTGGTCGACAAGAAAATCTCTCGAGCACGATCTAGCTGACGGGTAGCCAACGCCGCACTAATCGACGGTCCGGTCACCACGCGTCCGGTGTGCTCAATCATGGTGCCCACACGAACACAACGGTTCACAGCACCATAGATACCACCGGCAGCGGCACCCAAGAACGCCGTCACCACCAGCACGTCAATCCACTCCAGGATGGTTTCCACAATGGTAGCGACACCGCGTGCAGAGCTGAAACCCCAGAACGAACGGAACGTCTCAGGCGGAGAATCCTCAGAAGAAAGAACCTCCACATGCTCCTCGGAAGGGAACGCCCGCTCCAAAAGCCACAGGGCAACCACCGCAGTAATCGCCACCGGGATGGTCCAGGCGTACACCAAATCCATGAGCTGACCCGAGAACAGAACAACCAAACCCACCGCCGCAAAACGCAGAGTGGGAAGCAGAACATTCTGCAGGAGCGTAAAGGTCACCACACGATGCAGGCCACGCAGAGCGCCGAAGAACACCGTCATCAGCGCCGCTATCAGCACGAAAGCCGAACTGACACGCATCGCCGCCTGATACTGGGGAGCCATCGGCACAATCTCGGTGTAGATGTACACACCCGCCACCAGAAGCACCGAAGTCACCAGCGAAGGAATCAGACCGTAACGGATCAGCTGCGGAAGCACACCGTAACGACCCAGCGCACGCTGAGCACTCATCGTACGAACCAAGCCCGTATCCGCGCCGAAAGTCACCAGCGAAATCGCAATCGCGAACAACGCCATCAGACGGAAAAACTCGCCCGAACCCTCAGCACCAATACCGTTCGACACCACCATCGTGGTCACGAACGCGATACCCGCGCCGTACATCACGCACAGAGAAGCAAGAGAGCCGCTCTTTGCCAGGCTGGGCTGCTTAGCCTTTCCGGGAGCTTTCTTAACCGGCACGCTCTTCGCGGATGCGCTATCTGCCTGAGCACCTGACGCGGAAGGCTTAGCCTTCTCATTCGGAGTCTTTTCTTCCTGCGCCTTTTCTACAGACTCAGCAGTAGCCGAGGCAACCCGCCGGGAACCGGACAGATGAGCACCCACTACAGCGGTAGCGTTTGCCGCTGAGGAACCAGCAGTCGAAGTACCTGACTCCGAAGAACCCGCCTCCAAAGAATCGGGCAGTAACTCTTCGGAAGCAAAGCCTCGAGCCGGAGGCACAATCGACAGCGCCGTGGTCGCAGGAAAACGACCGGAACGGATATCGTCCACCGTGGGAGCAAACTCATCGGCAGAAGACTCTGCCTGCGGGTCAGCCTGCTCCACTACCGGCTCCACATACTCGCCGCTCTCACGCAGACGCGCACGGCGGCTAGGGTGACCACCCGTCGAATACGCATCCTCGAAAGATGAAACTGCAGAAGTATCTAAACCACGAGGGGACTGATTCTTCGTCATAGCCCCTCACCATCCCGAATGGAACGAATGCACGCCATCGATGCGAGCATCAGAATGGTCAGCTGAGCAATATCGAAGCTGTAGAAGATAAAGACGACGCAACATGCGACCGGCACGCTATGCAGCCAGTACCCGGAGGCGGTCTTCACTCGCGCGCCGCTTGCCACAGTGCACACCATGAAGAGCGCGAACAGGGCCAGGCCCACGAAACCGAAGCAGAACATCAGAGTCCACAGGTAACCCTGGGTACCCATCGACACACCAATGCTCGGTTCCATACGCGGAGTGCCGTAACCGATAATCGGGGACTCCAAAGTCGCCTTCCAGGTGGCACGGTAGAGCGCCGCACGACCACCGGTGGAGTCCGAGTAGTCCTGACGACCCAGAATATTGTCCACGGTGCCCGAAGCAAAGAGTGCAACAACCACAGCTGCAATCGCCGCAATACCCATACCTACAGCACGCCAATTAGCCGCCAGGAACTGACGCAGCAGTACGTACGCCGCGCTAATACCCAGGCCAATAAACATGCCGCGGTTACTGGTTGCAATCGCAGGAACAGTAGAAAGAGCCATACCGACCAGCAGCGCGATACGCAGCCAGATGGAACGCAGACGCAACAGGCACGCCAGCATCACCGGGGTGAGCAGAGTGTACGCCAGACCCCAACTATTCGCGTAAGGGAACGGCGCGGAGGGGCGAATATACGCCTCGGGAGCACCCCACGGACGCTGAACCTCCGCCAGCGGAGGAAGCATGTAGTCGCGCACCAGCGGGTTCTGCATAAAGCCAGAAGGCATGATGAAGCTCATCGGGGTACGCAGACGGAACTCGGGGAAGAGAACGCCGCCGTAACCCAGAACAATGAGAGTCACCCACAGAGTCGCCAGACCGCCCAACAACCTGTTGAGGCTAATGGAGGAACGCGCGTTGTAGTAGTACAGGGCGTAAATACCCGCACTGAGAATGTTCACAAAACGCAGACCCCAACCGATCATGTCGGTGGAACGGGTCAGAGCAAGCGCCGCAACAACAACCCATACGCAGAATGCACCCCACACCCACAGGGAACCGGGCACACGCACATTACCTCGAATAATGAGGTAAAAGAGCATGATCGCTGCCAGTACCAGCGGCGCAATCTGAAGCAACCCCATAGCCCACAGCGCCGGGAAGCCATAGAGCAACGCCAGCAGGGGCCAGGCGGGGAGCTTCTTCTGCGCTGTCGACATCGGGCGGATGCGCGCGCGGGCACGCAGAATACCGCTGGGTGGCGTACTAGCCGACCCCGCGGAATCCTTTAGCGCCACGGGCGAAGCACCCGGATGAGAAAGAACGGAAGAGGAAACCATGTCTGTGCGATACCTGGTTAGAGACCTCGACCGGTCTTCTGGACGAGATCAAGAAGCGTAGCGGGCTTAATAATGCCGGTGGATACAACGTATGCTGCCCAAGCACGAAGCTGCTTGGGGTCACGGCGCAGAGCGGCACGAGCGTAAGCGCGCGCCTCCTTGTTGTTGCCCAGAGACGCCTGAGCGTAGGCGATCTGACCGGCAATACGTGCCAGGCCTTTGGGGTCCTGCTCAAATTCGGGGAACTTACGCAGAATGTAGCTCAGACCGTCAACCATGGACTGCCACTTGCCGGAGAAGAAAGAGGGGCGGTCCCAGAGCACCAGAATCAGCGGCTCGGGCACGCTCAGTACATCGCCGTGGCGGGTTGCACGCAGCAACAGGTCGTAGTCTTCACCGTAGGCGGTGGGCAGCTCCTCATCGACAAGGCCGATGCGGGCGGGCTTACCGTCAACGCCGAGCAAATCCTCGCGAGAGTACAGCATAGCGGAAGGGTGAATCTCGGTGATGCGCGAACGCAGGAAGTCCGCGAAGGTCGCACGCTCGGGTGCCAGGCGTACGATGTCCTGACCGCCGGAGCGGACGGTAATACCCGAAGAGATAGCGGCTGCTTCGGGGTTTTCGCGCCAGAGAGCGACCTGCTGGGTGAGCTTGGACGGCATCCAGTAGTCGTCGTCATCGCAGAAGCCAATCATCTCACCGCTGGAGGCGATAATGCCGCTGTTGCGGCCGCCAGCCAGACCGCCGGAGCGGGTATTGGAGACAATCTTCAGAGCACGGTTCTCACCGACCTCAATATCTTCGAGATGGTCGGGCTCAACACGGTCAAAGACGACAACAACCTCAACGAAGCCACGGTAGCTCTGCTCAAGGATGGAGCGTACCGCCACGCGCAGCAGCTCGGGGCGCTTGCCGTTGGTTGCAATCACGGCGGAAACAGCAGGGGTGCGAGAGGTGAAGTGCATCATTGGGTTTCTCCTTACTCAGCGGGGGTCGCGAGGCTAACGTACTTGCGACGCATGGACAGCAGAACAGTTGCGGCGTTAGCCAGCAGAAGCAGTGCGTAGACGATGACGAATACGGGGCCGAAACCAACGAAAATGTAAATCCAGCAGAGGGTGCCAGCGTCCATGTGCAGGTTGATGAAGGAACGCAGGGGGCCACCGGTCGGAGGAGCCGCGGTCTTGCGGTTGTTGCGCAGCTGCTCAGCCAGAATCTGGCTCATGAAGTGACCTGCGGTCAGCGCGGTGAAAATCATCGGCATGGCAATAATCCAGCCGTTGAATGCGCTGGAACCGGTGAAGGAGTAGTGCGCCGGGTACAGCAGGAAGGAGAGCAGAGTTGCCATGTGCACGGAGGGCACACGGATGGAGTCGACCACATGGTCGAGCCACTCACCGGCGGGGGAGGACGCACCGGTCACGCGAGCAACCTGGCCGTCAGCGGAGTCCAGGCCGTAACCGAGAGCGAAAAGCAGTGCAACGCAGATGCCCACACCAATGCTGGGAGGGCAGGTAATCAGAACGATGAGGCCTGCAGCGGAACATGCAGCGGAAATCGCGGTGACGCCGTTGGGGGTGATGCCCAGAGCGACAGCTGCCGCGGCGAAGTAGCGTGCTACTCGGCGGTTGACCCAGCGGGTGTAGGCGGGAACGCCAATGCCGGGCTTCTGCGCTGCTTCAAGAGAGCGCAGGGTGTGAGAAAACTTCGCAGAAAATCCCGATGCGGGTGCGGAGTTCGGGGCGTGAGGTGCCTCAGAGGTGGACATGCACATTCCTTTTTAATCGGTGAGAGGAGTGAAGGAGAGTGAATTACTCCCTTTCGGGGTGGTTGCGAGAAAGTCCGGAAGTCTCGCACGCGAAAAAAGAGGTGGTTGGTCCCTTTTTTCACGTACACCACTATATAGATATTTTACAACGAGATGAAGTGCAACAGGGGGCGTGTGGTCAGGGTCAACAATTGTGTCGTAAAAACCCTCTGACAATGCGCTTTGGTGCAGATTTGCGGGATCCTTCGGGTAGGCTTGGTGTGCTGTTAGAGGGGGTTATCGGCGCTTTGTTCTCGTGAATTGTGGATTTAGAAAACATTTCTGAACATTGTGCAGAGAGGCACATGACAGAAGCACAAATAATGGGAATAAATGATGCAAAAAACACGGAAAAGTGGGGAATATACGCAAATGGGGTTTGATTTCCTGAATCATTCAGAAAATCAAACCCCATTTAGCTGAGATTATCTAGAAGGTATTAGTTCCTTCGAGACTGCATCGGAACGCGGGTTCCGACTCCGTTATTGACGATGCGTCGCTCGCCCTGGCCGGCTGCCGCGTTGTTCGCGTTGTCGACCACGGGCTGCTCAGCCTCGTGTGCGGCGGGAGCATCCGCCTCCTTGTCGCCTTCCTTCTCGGCGGGCTGCTCAGCAACCGGTGCCTTGGAGGTAGCCTGCAAATCGAAGCTCACATTCGGGCGAACGTTACGTCGGCTAATGCCCGGGTGAACCTCAACAGCGATGAGGTTCTCACCAGCCTTCAGCTGAGAAGCCGGAACGGTGAAGGTCACCGGAGTCTTCTGAGCCGTAGCGGTATCAATCGAGCTCGATGCAATCGCGCTATTCCACAGCTTTCCACGAGTGTCAAAGTTGGAACGACCAACCTCTTCACCGTTGACACCCACCGCAATAGCGTCATCCGCGTAAGTGGTCAGCACGAGATCACGGCTGGCCTGCTCACGAGTGAGCTGGATGGTGGTGTAGGCGTAGATATTGTGGCGGGAACGCACGAGCGGAACCTTAACGGAGGTGTTGAGGTTACCAGTACCGACCCCAATCGGGGTCTTGCCGGTCTGCCATGCTTCCTGCGCGATATCTTCCAGGCTGAAGTGGAAGTTGTACTTCCAACCGTACTTACGGTTGGGAGCCTTGCTGGAGACCATGTACTTCCACTCGGACGCGTAGGGCAGAACAATCTGGTCCTTAGCGGCCTCGTCCTTCTGATCGTCCTTAGGAGTTTCTTCCTTCGGATCGGCAGGCTTCGGGTTCTCTTCCTTCGGTACCTCAGTAGTCGCTTCTGCACTCGGGGTAGCGCTTGCCGAAGCACTGGGGTCAGCGCTCGCGGTCGGGTCAGCACTTGCCGTGGGGTCTGCAGTAGCAGTCGGGTCAGCGGTAGGCGTTGCGGTCGCGGTCTCCGTGGGGGTAGGAGTCGGTCGCACCGGAGCTACCTGGACCGGAGTGGACGCAGAGTAGTTATCCGAGCTATCCACAGCGCGCACAAAGTAACGTGCGTTATCGGTGTGGTCAATCTCGAACTTCGTACCCGAAGTGCTAGCAATGACGCGGTCATCACGCAGAATCTGGTAGCGGACACTACCGGTATCCTGTACAGCATCCCAGGTCAGAACGTCCTTATCGTCCTTCAGCTCAACCTGCAGGTTCTGCGGGGTAGCCGGAGGAGTCACATCGCGGGCCTCAAAGCGCGCAAAACCGACGGTATCCTGAGTACCGTGAACACCCAGCGAACGGTGAATATCGCCGCCAACCCACAGGGTGCCCTTCGAATCCACGAAAGACTCCCAGATACCGAATCCGTGGTCACCCTTAATAGCAGGGGAGAACTCCGGCAGCATCTTACCGCTGTCCTTATCGAAAGCAGCAACCAGCTTGACCGAGTGAATCACGCTCGAACCGCCCACGGGGGTCCGCTTGTTACGCGAATCCTGGTAGAGGAAGTCGCCGCAGTGGCAGGCGCCGTAGATGGTGTTACCGTGCAGGTGCAGATCCTGGAAGTCTCCACCATCGCGGGTAATCGCGGTGTAGGTGGGGGTCAAGGACGCCTTATCGTAACGAGAGATGAGGTGCTCAGTACCGCCCACCCAGACGCCGGTACCGGCATCCTGGACGTCGAACTGGAAACCCCAAATTTTGGTTTCATTACGCAGGTCAGAGACATTAGCGCCAGCAGGAATCTCAGACTGCTGGTACGCCCACGGGCTGCCCTTCTGCATATGCTGAGTAATATCAGCCACGCGGTAGGCAAGGCCACCGTTGAGCCAGGTGAAGTAACCGGCTACGTAAACATGAGAGTTATCAGCGGAGGCGCTAATACCGTTGACAGTACCGTTGAACACCTGGCGCCAGTTACGGTCTATACTCACAATACCGGGCACACCGTTAGAAGGCTCGCCCAACTTAAAACGGGCAATATTGCGCGAATACGCCTCACCCGCCTTTTCACTTTCATAAATGTGGGTAAAGGTGCCGCCAATATACACGTAGTCACCCTGACGGTGAATGGTCTTCACCGTCATGACCTCGGTACGAATGCGATCTTCGACTTTAACCTGGGCCCATTCAGGGGCAACTTCACCGGTTGTGGCGTCAACAACGACGAAGCTCTCATGCTTCTCACCGTTAACAAGCTTGAAGTTACCGCCAACAGCCAAACGGTTATTCGGCAGAGCCTCAACAGCCTTCACCTGACCGTCAACAGTCAGCTTAAAATCGCGGCGCAACTCGCCGGTCACCGGGTCAAAAGCAGCAATATTAGATTGCGCAACACGCTCACCGGTAGAGGACTCAAGGTACTCGAAGTCGCCACCAATAAACACGCTGGAGGTGCCGTTACCGTGATCGACCTCGGTAATGGCCTCAACGTAGGTGTTCATTTCGCCGGTTTTACCGGAGGCGGTCCTGGCGCTGGTTCGCCAGCGCCAATCCGCCGAACGGCTATTGGGCAGGGCACGACGAGCGCTCGCCGGGGTACCGGAATCCGGGATAGCGCCCAGGTTCAAATCATTCTGGGTCAGCTTCGGGCGCAGGAACATCTGGGTGTAACCGAAAGAGGCCTCACCGTTGCTTTCCTTACCGTAGATGTAGGAGTTCCGCGCATCGGTGATTGCCGGCTCAGAGCCATCCTGCGAAATGGGAGAGTTTGCACCGTAACGGAAACCCATACGGTAATCCTGGGACGCCAACTCATCAAACATCAAAGTCTTGAAGCCGTTGTTCTGTCCACGCAGAATGTGGTCTTCCCACGTGCCATCAGGCCAGTCCCTGCGGCCATTTTCATTGTAGGAAGAGAACTCGTCAGGGTTCGTGACGATCGCATTAGACCAGACAGCGTTCGAACGCAGAGCCCAGGTCCACTCGGAGGTCTGACGGCGGTCAACCGTCGCCTCCTGCCACTTAGTGCCAGAAGTGTTTACAGCGCGACGGAAACGGTAACCATCGGACAGCTGATCGGGGCGGGTGCCGTTGAGTAGTTGAGAAATAGTGGTGCCCGAAAGCTGAATCGGGGTCTTCGCGGCGGGCAGGGAGCTCAGAGGCTTGCCCTGCTCGAGAGTCAAACCGGACGATGCGGGTGCGGCATCGCTGTAGAGCTGGGAGGTATCGCCCTGACCCTCATAGTTTTCGGTCCAGCCGTCACGGCCCTCACCAATCTTGACCCAGCCGCCGCCATCAGTCTCCTGATCGCAGTAGAACTGAGTCGGCTGGCTCATCGCGGGAGTGTACAACCAGTAGGCGCCGCTCTTTGCCTCGGGGTTAGCCTGCTTGGCTTCCCAACAGCTGGCGGCAGCACGCTCGGAGGTCGTGCCATTGTAGAAAGCAGAGTCCCTTTTTTCCGCAGTCTGTTCGACAGCGGTACTCGGCGTAATAGCGGGGATAGCTACGGGCAAAGCCAAAGCCGTAGCAATGCTCAAGCAAAGAGTTGAGCGGGTAATAGCAGAACGAGAAAAGCCTGAGCCCGTCATGCCAAGGTGGGCTTTCATAATATCTCCAAATGAATGCCAAGAAATGTTATTGAACGCGCATCAACGTTAATGCGCTATGGACGATAATGCGCGGTTTCCGGCGAATCATAGCTGGAAACCGGCATCTTTAGTTAGACCCTAACAATCAGGATTGTTCGGGAAATCATGGGTCGCAATCTTCCACTGACCATCGACCTGAACGAGGGTGTAAATATTGAGTGAACGCTTCGGAGAATTGTCATCCTTTACGGGCTGATTATTCTCGTCATAGATCTTCACAGAGGAAGAATCCATGCATACTTCCAGCATGCGCGCGGGCTGACCCTTGTACTGAGTTGCAGTCATACGGGGAGTGCCCACAACAGTGGAAGAACCTTCATAGTGCCAGCCTGCCAGTGCGTATTCGGAAGCCTGCACGGCAAACTCAGCGGCAGCGGAATCAACAGCCACAGCCTCGATGGAGCGAATCGTCTCATCATCGAGAACGGCACGAGCCTGCTCAACGTTCTGCTGCTCAGCTTCTTCATCGCTGCTCGGGTCAGCGGTGCGTTCGGGGGAGGGAGCGGCGGAAGGAGCTGCCTTAACCTTAGTCAGAATGTTCTCAAAAGAATTGACCAGCTCGGTAGTCTTCTTCACTTCTTCAGTGTCAACGGGCACGGAAGAAGCGTTCTTCATTTCCTCCGAACCGGTGTAAATCTCTTCAAGCTTCTGACCGTCAGAAGAAGTAGCCTCAGCATCTGCCTTGGGGGACGCCTCGCCCGAAGCCTCGGCGGATGCAGAAGCGGTGCCCTGTTCAGAGACATGGGGAGAGGTGCTCGACGACTGGTTTGACGAAGCGTGTGCAGAAGCGGAAACGCTTGCGGAAGCAGAAGCGGAGGAGGAGCTGTCGGTGCTCGGGTTTTCAGTAGCGCAAGCGCTCAGAACCAGAGCAGATACTGCAAGGGTGCCCAGAGTGCCCAGAACGCGGGACCGGGAGGGCTGCTTGAAGAATGCTGACATAGGAAGCCTCTTTAGTGGTTGGAGTGAGATTGACTATATTCCGGAAGATAATACCTTGCGCGATGGCAAAGCACCTAAAGGCTAACACGCAAAGCTGGGAAAATACTTAGATTCGCAAAAATAACGTTTTTATAAATGATGAGAATAAGCCCTAACTAATGCTCTATTTTGGCTTGATTAGAAGGTAAATATATATCTCTGAATGAAAAAACCTTCATGTAAATGAATGAAATGGATTCACTATGTGCAAAAAAGTCCCGGGTTGGTTATAAAACCAACCCGGGACAATAGGGTGAACATCACTAAAATTCTTTGTCATATAGTGGTATATCGCCCCGATGAGGGATTATGCCGCCTGGACAGCCTCGGTGCTTGCCGAATAGTTATCCGCAGTATCTACCGCACGCACATAGTAGCGGGCGCCATCGCGGTGATCCACCGAATAGCTCGTACCCGTAACCGTTGCAATAGGACGATCATCGCGCAGAACCTGGTACCTCACCTTACGCTCGGAAATACCGGACCAGGTCAGCTGATCCTTCGAACCATTCGTCGTAACCTTCAGGTTGCTCGGAGTAGCCGGAGGAGCCACATCGCGAGGCGCATAACGAGCGAAGCCAATAGTCGGCTGCACACCATTAGCACCCAGCGACTTACGGATATCGCCACCAACCCACAGAGTGCCGGTCGAATCCACGAAGGACTCCCACACACCGTAGCCATACGCGCCGTTCATAATCGGGGCGAACTCCGGCAGCATCTTGCCGCTGTCCTTATCGAAGGCAGCTACCAGACGAATTGTCTGAGCGTTAGTCGCGTTCTCCCACTCCGAATAGACCGTATCTGCGCCCTGGAAGAGGAAATCGCCGCAGTGGCATGCACCGTAAATAGTGTTGCCGCTCAGATGCAGATCCTGGAAGTCGCCACCCTCGCGAGTAATCGCGCTGTCGGTGCGGCGCATCGAGCTCTTCTCGTAGCGGGTAATCATATGCTCGGTGCCACCCACCCAGACGGAGGAGCCAGCATCCTGAACATCGAACTGGAAGCCCCACATCCTGCGCTCATTCTTCAAGTCATTCAGGTTCGCGCCCTTGGGGGTGTATGAAGGGCGGTGGTTCCACGTCAGCGGATTCGTGCTATTACCCTGCATATGAGCGAGACGGAACGCCTCCTGATTATTCAGCTGAGTGAAGTAGCCAGCAACGTACACATCGGCGTTGCCCTCAGAAGCGCTCACGCCGTTGACCGTACCGTTAAAGACCGGACGCCAGTTCCAGTCCACCTCACCATTGCTCAACTTAATGCGAGCCAGGTTCCTCGCGTACGCGTAGGTGGGGGAGGTCTGACCCTTCAGGTGAGTGAAGGAGCCACCAATGTAGAGGTAGCCGTCACGCACATGCAGGGTCTTAATCTGTACCGGGACAGAAGCGATGCGGCTGACCACGCGGATATCCCAGTCCTTAGCCACCTGGCCGGTCTGAGGATCCAGAAGCACGAAACCGTTGTAGTACTCGCCATTCACCCGGTCGAAGGAGCCACCCACGGCAAGCAGGCCGTTCGGCAGGGCCTCAACGGACTTCACCTGACCGTTAATCTTCGGGCGGAAGGAACGGCGCAGCTCGCCGGTACCCACCTCGTAGCCCGCCAGGAAAGCCTGCTCGACCTTCTCGCCGCTTGCCGACTCAACATACGCGAAATCGCCACCGGTAAAGACAGCGCCACCAACCTCGGTGATCGCCTCAACCTGGGTGTTCATTTCACCCTTCTTGCCGGTACCGGTGTCAGCGCTGGTGCGCCACTTCCACTTCTCGGAGTAGCTATTGGGCAACGCGCGGCGGTTACTTGCCGGAGCACCCTGCTGGCCATAGGCGTGCAGACCCTTAGCCGCCAAATCGTTCTGAGTCACCTTCGGGCGCAAGAACATCTGAGTAAACACCAGAGGAGCGGTCGAATCATCCGCCGGACGGTAAATATACGCCGAAGGACGGTTCATCAGGTAAGTCTCGGTCCACCAAGTAATCTGGGCGTTGCGACCGTAAGTAAAGCCCAACTTGTAGCCCTGTGACGCCTTCTCTTCGAAATGCAGAGAACGGAAATCATCATACTCGTGGGTGAAGATGCTACCGGCCACCTGACCACGGTTCGTGTAGTTATAACGGTTACTGTACTGCCAGGTGTTCTTAACCGAAATATTTGACCAGAACATCTTCGAACGCAAAGTCCAAGTCCATTCGGTACTGGAATCACGGCGAGCCGTGAAATCCTGCCAGGTAGTACCCTCAACGTTCATTGCGCGATGGAAACGCACGCCGTCAGGCAGATCCTGCGGACGGGTACCGTTCAGTAGCGCATTTACGGTCACGCCGGAGAGCTGCACAGCATCAAAACCGGTCGGGTTCTTATGCAGCTGATCAGCGCTACCACGACCGTAGTAGTTCTCAGTCCAGCTCTCACGGCCGCGGCCAATCATAACCCAGCCGCCGCCATCAGTTTCCTGATCACAATAGAACTGCTCAGGAGCGCTCATTGCAGGGGTGTACAACCAGTACGCGCCGCTCTTGCCACGCGGATTATTCTGCTTAGCCTCCCAGCAGCTCGCCGCAGCGCGCTCGCTCGACGAACCATCATAGTAGCGCGCATCAGCAGCCTGCGCACCCGAAGCAATCGGACCCAAAGAAGCCGCAACCATCGCAAAAGAAGCAGCCGCCGCGCCCAAAGCACGCGAAGCAGAACGAGAAGCTACGCGAGAGCCCTCAGAAGCGGAGGAAGCAACGCCCTGCGAACGCCCTCCACGCGTGAACGGAAGAAAATTCATTTGTCTCTCCTAGAGACCTCAACCGGTATACAGCAGAAAAATGCAATTCACACAGCAACACCCACCCAACACAAGGCACAGCATAGTGACCATGCATCGGGGAAAGAAGAAGCGGTATGAACTGCACTAACAGCGAGTCTGCTGCCGGAATCAGTGAGTGTAGTTATCGGAAATTGAATGAATACGCCCCACAACCTCAGGCACGAAGCCAACAATGGCAACGCACCCGTACGAAGCGGAACGCTAAAAATCTGTGAAGCCTCCCCTGCCGTACCAACAGCGAAGAAACACCACAGACAAAGATTCAGCCCATCATCGGAAGGACGGAAGCAACCCATCCGACGCAATGAATCCCAACCCATCATAGCCGCCACAGGGGCGAAGAGATAGCAAACTGGGCAACACGGACCGAACCAAAACTATAGGGGGCATACACCCCGGGTGCACCACCGCCTGATTCGGACCCCGCAAACCCTGCGGAGCCCGAACCAGGCGGCGGCTCAAAGAAACTAGATCAGCAACCTGACCTAAGCCTGAGCAGCTCCCGTAGAAGCCGAGAAATTCTCAGACGCATCGATGGAACGCACGTAGTAGCGAGCGCCATCGGTGTGCTCAACCTCGTAGCTGGTACCCGAGACCGTAGCAATCACACGGTCATCACGCAACACCTGGTAACGGGTGCCCGCCTCGCGAACGCCAGACCAGGACAGCTTATCGGTCGAGCCATCACGCTGAACCGACAGGTTCGACGGAGTCGACGGGGGAGTGACGTCGCGAGGCGCAAAACGAGCAAAACCGACAGTGCGCTGCTCACCATTAGCACCCAGCGAACGGTTGATGTCGCCACCAACCCACAGGTTGCCGCGAGAATCCACGAAGGACTCCCAGACGCCGTAGCCGCTAGCACCCTTCAGAACCGGGCTGAACTCGCCAACAACCTCGCCGCTGTCCTTATCGAACGCTGCGACCAGGCGCATACGGTGAACCGCCTTCGACTCCTTCCAATAGGTGTGGTAGCCGGTGGAACCCTCAAAGAGAACGTCACCGCAGTGGCACGCACCGTAAATGGTGTTACCGCTCAGGTGCAGATCCTGCCAGTCGCCACCGTACTTAGAAATTGCGGTGGAGATACGGCCGTAACCGTTCTTCGAGTAGTTCGCAATCAGGTGGTCAGCACCAGCAGTCCACACGGTCGAGCCGGCATCCTGAACATCGAATTGGAACGCGTACACAATGCGGTCAGTAATGTTCAGCTTCAGCGACGGCTCCCACTCCCACTTAATGTTCGAAGCGTTAGAGCCATTCAGCGCAGCCAAGCGGAACGCACGCTGGTTATTCAGCTCAGTGAAGTAACCCGCAGCGTGAACAGTCGAGTTATCGGACGCGGCGGTAATGCCGTTGACCGTACCGTTGAAGTTCGGGCGCCAGTTCCAATCCACCGCACCGTTCGAAAGATTAATACGAGCGGCACCACGAGAGTAAGCGTACGCCTTAGAAGTGTTGCCCTTCACGTGGGTGAAGTTACCGCCAATGTAGAGGTAACCATCCTGAACCAGCAGGGTCTTCACCTGAGCCGCAGCACCGTTACGGCGCTGAACCTGAACATCCCAGGTGCGGTCAATCTGACCGGTGGTCGCATCCAGAATGACGAAGTGATCAACCTTCTCGCCGTTGACCTCGGTGAACTCGCCACCGACCGCCAGGCGGTTATTCGGCAGCGCCTCAAGAGCCTTAATCTGGCCGTTGAAGGTCGGGCGGAAGGAACGAACCAGCTCGCCCGAATCCACGTTGTAGCCAGCCAGGTACGACTGGTCCACGCGCTCGCCGCCAGCAGACTCAACGTACTTGAAGTCGCCACCGGTGAAGACGGTGTCACCCACCTGAGTAATAGCCTGAACGTAGGTGTTCATCTCGTTCTTCTTGCCGGTGCCAGTCTGCTCACTGGTGCGCCAGCGAACGGGCATCGTGTAGCTATTCGGCAGGGCGCGGCGGTTACTAGCCGCGGAGCCAGAACCAATCTGCGAGAAGTTCAGGTCACGCTGAGTCAGCTTCGGACGCAGGAACACCTGAGTGAAGGGGATGGAGTAACCAGCGGAACCACGCTTCTGGTAAATGTATGAATCCGGATTCTCATTACCGAAGTTCACCAGCGCACCGTACGCAAAACCAATCTGGTAGCCCTGGTTCGGGTTCGCGAAGAAACGAACAGAACTGGTGGTAATACCCGGAGCCATCTCCGAAGCATGACGACCCATATGAGCGGTGCGGTTAATACCGGCACCGGTGAACTTCACGGTGCCCCAGCGCTGACCGTAGCTCATTGCCCAGGTCCACTGCTCAGTCTGAGGACGCTGAACATAAACGTTCTGCCACTGGGTGCCCCTTGCATTGTGGGCACGGTGCAGGCGCATGCCGTCGGGAAGGTCCTGAGGCTTAATACCGTTCAGCAGCGCATCGACAGTGTTTGCGGGAAGCTGGACCGGGGTAAAAGCAGAAGGGCCCGTGGGGTTCTGATGCAGCTGGTTCGGGTCGCCGGTGCCGTTGTAAGACTCGGTCCAACCCTCACGACCGCGACCAATCATGACCCAGCCGCCGCCATCAGTTTCCTGATCGCAGTAGAACTGCGCCGGACCGCTCATCTGCGGGGTGTACAGCCAGTAAGTGCCAGAGGAGGCGGAAGGATTAACCTGCTTGACCTCGTAACAGGAAGCAGCCGCCTTATCGCTGCTGGAACCGTCATGGGTTCCGGTCGCAGCCGAGGCGGGAGTAGTAGGAGTAAGAGGTGCCGCAGTAAAAGCAGTACCAAAAGCGAGTGCGAAAGCACCCCACTTCTTAGCAGACCATGAATGGGCATGGCGCTTTTCAGCGGGTTTGTTCGTGTATGTGGTTGTCATATGCGTCTTTCTGATGCGACGTTCCGGAAGAAACATCGAAAGATACGGTGAATTTAGCGCACTAGAAAAACCGCAGTAAATACTGAAAACCTGAGGTTGGTTGGAAGAGGTAAACAGAATCCGGAAGGGGATATACTGTCTGGTTTTTCTGTAAGCGTTAATGATTAGGGTACAGGATTAAGCTGTGAAAATAATGGTGCACAAAGTGCAAAGATGCCCGTGAGTGTGTGATTTGCGCCCCATGCGATGAACGTTGTGGCACAGGAACAGACACGGAAGAAAACCATACTCAAATATCACCCACGAAAGCGACAATCGAGTGCAAAAAGGAATATATTCCGTCACAGAAGAGTACAAGAGAAAAATGCCAGAAAAAGCAGACAAGTCCTACAATGGAAAAGCCGCAAAAAACACCCCAAAACGCACAAAAAGCACCGTGAGATAAAGGCAAATTCACTCGGACACCCCAACCGGCACCGCCCAATACCGACCATCCATAGAAGCCCTCCACCAGCTCAACCGCCGCAAGCGAAGACCCCAGATTCAGGAGAACCCGTGAGCACCACCCGAAAAGCTACCGCACAGCCCCTCGAGGCACCCCTGCAGCCCCTCCTGAACACCCTCAACCAACTCAGCAGTTGGGCGGCAATCCGCACCGCAGCCTCCGCACAGCCCAGCGAACGCAGTGCACGCACCCTCATCGGCGCCGTCGCCGGAACCCATGCCGCACTCATCGCAGACATCTCCACCGCAGTACGCGGCGCCACCGGTGAAGCGCTCAGCCTCATCATCGCCCCCACCGACCGCCAGGCAGAAGACCTCGCCGCAGCGCTGCGCTCCTACCTGCCCGCCGCCGACATCGCGCTCTTCCCCGCATGGGAAACCCTGCCGCACGAACGCCTCTCACCGCGCTCCGACACCGTCGGCCGCCGCCTGCAGGTACTACGCGCCATCACTGGGGAAACATCCAAACGCCCGCAGGTCGTCATCGCACCCGTGCGCGCCGTCATCCAGCCCATCGTCACCGGCATCGAAAAACTCGAACCCGTACACCTGGTCCGCGGCGAAGAATACCCCTTCAAAGACGTAGTACGAGGACTTAACGACGCCGCCTACTCCCGCGTAGACCTCGTCGCCAAGCGCGGCGAGTACGCGGTGCGCGGCGGCATTATCGACGTTTTCCCGCCCACCGCAAACACCCCCGTACGCCTCGAATTCTTCGGCGACGAACTCGACGAAATGCGCCACTTCTCCGTCGCCGACCAGCGCACCCTCAGCGGGGGAGAGGAACTCACCGAACTCACGCTGCTGCCCTGCCGCGAACTGCTTATCACCCCCGAGGTGATGAGCCGAGCCGCACGCCTGAAGGCAGACTACCCGGCAGCCGCATCCATGCTTGAGAAGATTGCGGGCGGAATCTACGTCGAAGGCATGGAATCGCTCACCCCGCTACTCATCGAATCCATGACCACCCTCACCGCGCTGCTGCCGGCAGGGTCCATGATCATCAATGTCGAACCCGAACGCGTGCGCGCCCGCGCCGAAGACCTCGTCGCCACCAACGAGGAATTCCTCGCCGCCGCCTGGGACACCTCCGCAGAAGCCGATGCTGTAGCACCCATCGACCTGGGCCAGCTGCGCATGAGCGACAGCGGATTCCGAACTATTGACCAAACCACCGCACAGGCACTCGAAGCCAAGCTCAGCTGGTGGGAAATCACCGAACTCGTCACCGACGCAGACCTGCTCGAAGACGCCGCCGGAGCAATCCAGAGCCAGAGCATCGCCGACGCCATCGAAGACGGCATCGACACCTACACCGTCAATGCCGTCCCCGCAACCGCATTCAACGGCTCCGTCGAACGCATGCTCAGCCAGGTTGGCGATCTCATCCAGAAACAGTGGACCGTCCTTGCCCTCACCAACGGCCGCGGCTCCACCGACCGACTTATCGACCTCTTCCACTCCGGGGAAGGGGCGCTCGCCGTACCCGCAGCCCGCCGCACCAGCCTCGAAGCCGACCCCGCAGGCGACCTCGAGCACGGCATCGTTGAGGTGTGCGAGGCGCCCGCCTCCGCAGGCTTCCTGATTGAGGAGGCGAAGCTCGCCGTCTTCACCGAAGCCGAACTGCTCGGACGCCGCGGCACCTACGCACCCCGAGGCGCCGCCGGGCAGAAATTCAAGACCCGTCGTCGCCGTAACGCAGTCGACCCGCTCGCACTGAACCCCGGCGACTACGTGGTGCACGAACGCCACGGCATCGGTCGCTTTGTCGAGATGACCTCCCGCCCGGTGGCGGGTGCCTCCCCGGTCAACGGCGTGCAACCCATGAAGGAATACCTGGTCATCGAGTACGCCCCCGCCAAGCGCGGTGGCGCACCCGACCGACTCTTCGTGCCCTCCGACCAGCTGGACCTCATCTCCAACTATGTGGGCGGCGAGAACCCGAGCCTCTCCAAGATGGGTGGCAGTGACTGGGCGAAGACCAAGTCCCGCGCTCGCAAGGCTGTCAAGGAAATCGCCGCGGACCTGGTGAAACTCTACTCGGCACGTCAGGCATCGCGCGGTCACGCTTTCGCCCCCGACACCCCCTGGCAGCGTGAGCTGGAAGAGTCCTTCCCCTACAACGAGACCCCCGACCAGCTCACCGCCATCCACGAGGTGAAGGAAGACATGGAGAAGGAAATTCCCATGGACCGCCTCATCTCCGGCGACGTGGGCTTCGGTAAAACCGAAGTCGCCGTGCGTGCCGCGTTCAAGGCGGTACAGGACGGCAAGCAGGTCGCGGTGCTCGTGCCTACGACCCTGCTCGCTCAGCAGCACTACGAGACGTTCAGCGAGCGTTTCTCGGGCTTCCCCGTGAAGATTCGTGTGCTCTCCCGCTTCCAGAAGGCGAAGGAAACCCGACAGATTACCGAAGAAATCGCCTCCGGCGCGGTGGACGTGGTGATTGGTACGCACCGCATCCTCTCGGACAGTGTGGTATTCAAGGACCTGGGCCTGGTCATCATTGACGAGGAACAGCGCTTTGGTGTGGAGCATAAGGAAAAGCTCAAGCAGATGCGCACGAATGTGGACGTGCTCGCCATGAGCGCGACCCCGATTCCGCGCACCCTGGAGATGTCGCTGACCGGCATCCGCGAGACCTCCACCCTGGCGACCGCCCCCGAGGAGCGCCACCCCGTGCTGACCTTCGTTGGCCCGCGCACCGACAGCCAGATTACGGCCGCGATTCGCCGAGAGCTCATGCGTGAAGGACAGGTGTTCTTCGTGCACAACCGCGTGGCTGACATTGACGATGTTGCCGCAGAAATCGGCAAGCTCGTGCCGGAGGCGCGCATCGCCACCGCGCACGGCCGCATGAGTGAGTCGCGCCTGGAGCAGATTATTGTGGACTTCTGGGAGCGCCGCTTTGACGTGCTGGTGTGCACCACCATCGTGGAGACCGGCCTGGATATTTCGAACGCGAACACGCTCATTGTGGACCATGCCCAGAACTACGGTCTGAGCCAGCTGCACCAGCTGCGCGGACGCGTGGGTCGTGGCCGCGAGCGCGCCTACGCGTACTTCCTGTACCCGGTGGATAAGACCCTCGGCGAGATTGCGCACGAGCGTCTGAAAGCTGTGGCTACCCACAATGAGCTGGGCGCGGGTCTCCAGCTTGCCATGAAGGACCTGGAGATTCGCGGCGCGGGTAACCTGCTCGGCGGCGAACAGTCCGGTCATATTGCTGGTGTTGGTTTTGACCTGTACCTGCGCCTGGTGGGTGAGGCCGTGGCGAACTACCGCGGCGAGAAGGAAGAGCGCGAGGTCGAAACGAAGATTGACCTGCCCGTCAACGCGCACATTCCGCACACCTATATCGACTCGGAGCGTCTGCGCCTGCAGGCATACCGTCAGATTGCCGCCGCCGATACCGAAGAGAAGATTGCAGAGGCACGCGAGGAACTGGTCGACCGTTACGGCGAGCTGCCGGAGGCGGTAGAGAACCTGCTTGCCGTGGCGACGGTGCGTATGCACGCCCGTGCTGCCGGTATTCATGAGCTGGTGGTTCTGGGCCCGAAGGTTCGCGTGGTGACCGGTGCGCCGCTGCCGGAGTCCCGTCAGATGCGCCTGAAGCGCGTGTACCCGGGCTCCACGCACGCTCAGCCGAAGGGTATGGATACCTGGCTGACGCTGGTTCCGCGCCCGAAGACCATGCCGGTGGGCGGTAAGGATCTGGTGGATGGCGCGATGCTGCAGTGGGCTGAGAAGTTCATTAACTCGATTTATGCCGAGAAACCGCAGGCACTCGAGGACTAGAGACTAGAAGAATAGGGGAGCGCTCGGTCATACCGGGCTGCCACGTCAGAAAATACTCGCCGTGCAGGTTGCCACAATATGGCACATCTGCACGGCGAGTGCGTTTGCCCCGTAGGGGCGGCATAGCTCACAATTAAGGCATGACTTCAACGGTGAACTATGCATCTCAGCGAATTGTAATTATTGGTGGCGGCCCCGGCGGCTACGAGGCGGCGATGGTGGCTGCCGCATCTAACGCGGACGTGACTCTGATCGAGCGTAATGCCATTGGTGGCTCCGCCGTTCTGACTGATGTTGTGCCCTCTAAGACCCTGATTGCTACGGCGGATATGATGACCCGCTTCTCCGAGGCGGGTAGCCTGGGCATTGAAAACACGAAGGGTAAGGCGCCGCAGCTTCGTGTTGATATGGACCGCGTGAACCGCCGTGTCCGCGACCTGGCTCAGCAGCAGTCTGCCGATATTAAGCGTGCCCTGGCTTCTGCCGGCGTGAAGATTATTCACGGTACCGGTAAGCTCCTGGACCGCCACACCGTGCAGGTGACTGACGAGGCGGGTCTGGTTTACCCCCTGCAGGCGGACTTTGTGTTGCTGTCGGTGGGTACGCATCCGCGTGAAATGGCGACCGGCATGCCTGATGGCGAGCGCATCCTGACCTGGACCCAGCTCTACAACCTCTGCGAGGTTCCCGAGGAACTGATCGTGATTGGTTCGGGTGTGACCGGTGCGGAGTTCGCGTCGGCGTATAACGGTCTGGGTTCGAAGGTGACGCTGGTGTCTTCGCGTGACCGTGTGCTTCCCGGTGAGGACGAGGATGCAGCCCGCGTGCTGGAGGACGTCTTCGAGCGTCGCGGCGTGCGAGTGATGCCGCGTTCCCGTGCGGCTGCTGTTGAGCGTACCGAGGACGGCACCGGCGTGATCGTGACCCTGTCGGATGGCCGTAAGGTGTCTGGCACTCACTGCCTGGTGGCTATTGGTTCGATTCCGAACACTGAAGATTTGGGTCTGGAAGCAGCCGGTGTGGAGCAGACCCCGAGCGGTCATATTAAGGTGGACGGTGTGTCCCGCACGAGCGTGAACAGCATTTACGCCGCTGGTGACTGCACGGGTGTTTACCCACTGGCTTCCGTGGCTGCGATGCAGGGTCGTATCGCTATGGCGCACATCCTGGGTGATGCGGTGCGCCCCCTGCGTACCGATAAGGTTGCGGCTAACATCTTCACCTCCCCGGAGATTGCGACCGTGGGTGTGAGCGAGAAGGACCTTGCCGAGGGTGCCTACCGTGGTGATGCGGTGACCCTGCAGCTGAGCACTAACCCGCGTGCGAAGATGATGGCGATGCGCGACGGCTTCGTGAAGATTTTTGCTCGCCGCCACTCCGGCACTGTCATCGGTGGCGTGGTGGTTGGTCAGCGTGCTTCCGAGCTGATTTACCCCATTGCTCTGGCGGTGGAGAAGAAGCTCGCGGTGGATGACCTGGCGGATACTTTCACGGTCTACCCCTCGCTCTCCGGCTCGATTGCTGAGGCAGCACGCAAGCTGCACACTCGCGGCCTGTAGCCCGCGCATAGATACCCTGGGCTTGTAGAGAGCCGGTATCTCTGAAGTGCACAGAATCTCTGAAGCGTACAAAAGCGGTGGGGGTCGCCTCCTGAATCTAAGAAATTCAGGAGGCGACCCCCACCGCTTTGCCGTAGAGACGCGTTAGCTACTCGAAGCTTTACTTCGTGGTGCTGACCGCGTTCATGTCCACGTCACGGGTTTCGTGAGTGAGCAGGATGAAGACAACGCTCAGAATCGAAGCGAACGCCAGGTAGCCGCCCACTGCAGCCACACCGTAGGTGGTGTTCAGCCACACTGCCACGAACGGGGTCAGTGCCGCACCGAGGATGGACGCCACGTTGTAGGCGATACCGCTGGCGGTGTAGCGCACGTTGGTGGGGTACAGCTCCGGCAGGTACGCGGACATGGAACCGAAGGACAGACCCATCAGGCACATACCGATGAAGATGAAGAGGGTGACCACTGCGGCGTTTGCGTTCGCACCGGTACCGACGACGGAGGGGGAGATGAACAGGCCGAAGGACAGACCGAAGACAGCCATAGCGATGGTGGTCCACAGCTGCTGGGTGCGGCGGCCGTACTTGTCAGCCAGCCAACCCGAGATCGGGATGAAGATCGCGAAGCCAGTAATGGAGATCAGCTGAATAATCAGGAACTCACGGTAGGGGATAGCCAGACCGCCCTTATCGGCCTTGCCGATACCGTAGGAGAGAACCCACGCGGTCATCAGGTAGAACAGCACGTAGCACGCCACCATGATGAAGGTACCCTGAATCATGGGCCACCAGGCAACCTTGAACGCCTCAACGAGCGGGGTCTTAACCTTCTCGTTGTTAGCGGCAGCCTTGGCGAAGACGGGGGTCTCCTCCAGCTTGAATCGAACGTACAGGCCAACGGCGACCATCACGATGGACAGCAGGAACGGAATACGCCAACCCCAGATGAGGAAGGGGTGATCAAGGTTCTTGCCGTCGGTTGCGGAGTTGAAGGAAATCCAGCTGGTCAGCAGCAGCATGAAGCCGTTGGCGAAGACGAAGCCGATGGGTGCACCCAGCTGAGGCCACATGGCGGCGCGGGCGCGCTTGCCGTCCTCAGCGTATTCGCTGGCGAGCAGTGCCGCGCCGGACCATTCGCCGCCCAGGCCCAGGCCCTGGCAGAAACGCATGATGGTCAGCATGGTCGGTGCCCACAGGCCAATCTGGTGGTAGGTGGGCAGCAGGCCGATGATGAAGGTCGCCAGACCCATGGTCAGTAGCGCACCAACGAGGGTTGCTTTACGACCAATCTTGTCACCGAAGTGACCGAAGATAATGGAACCGAGGGGACGGGCGATGAAGGCGACGCCGAAGGTCGCGAAGGAAGCCAGAAGCTCGGTGGTTGCGTCCTTCGCGGGGAAGAACAGCACAGGGAACACAGCCACTGCTGCGGTGGCGTAAATGTAGAAATCGTAGAACTCGATGGTGGTACCAACGAGCGAGGCGAGAATAACTCGACTGCGAGGAGTCGTATTCTTCACCGATGCAGCAGACGCTTTCGTGTCGGGTGCAGAGGTGCTCATAAGGAAAACTCCCGAAATGGTGAACTGTGTGTACAGGTGGAGCCTGGGATAGGTGTTCCATGACCGGTCGGCGCGGGAGGCGGGTGTGCCGTAGGCGCGTACCGGGTGCCGTGACCGCACCGGGTGAGGTGGGTGGGTGCCGGAATCTGAAAGGCTCCCCTAAAATGCAACATTATAACTCTGTTCAGAAAAACCCAAACAAACGCAGTCACTATATGGACGCTAACACAAGGGTTAGCGGCGTAAATCCCACCCAAACAGGCAAGAGCGGACATAGAAAATCCCCGGGAGAGCACGAGGTAATACCTCATACCCTCCCGGGGATCCTTCAAACTTACGCGCTCGCGGTCGCAAAACCGCGGCATCGAGAGTTACTTGATGGTCGCCAGCACCGCACCGGAGGTGACGGTATCGCCGGCCTTAGCGGACAGACCCGAAACCTTACCCGCCTTGTGCGCGGTAATGGGCTGCTCCATCTTCATCGCCTCCAGCACCAGAATCAGGTCGCCCTCAGCAACGGTGTCGCCGTCAGAAGCCGCGACCTTCACGATGGTGCCCTGCATAGGGCTGGTCAGCTCGTCGCCGCCACCCTTCGCCGCGCCGCGTGCCGAACGGGACTTGCGGGTCTTGGGGGCGGGCTTAGCGGCAGGCTTGGTGCTGCCGCCCAGATCAGGCAGGGACACCTCCATGCGCTTACCGTTGACCTCAACGACCACGGTGGTGCGCTCGTCCTCATCCGAATCCACGCTACCGGGAGCACCGGAGTACATGGGGATAGTGTTGTTGAACTCGGTCTCAATCCAACGGGTGTGCACCTTGAATTCGCCACCCTCAGCCGGCGCGAAGGCAGGGTCATCCAGCACGACGCGGTGGAACGGGATGACGGTGGGCATACCCTCAATGCTCAGCTCAGCCAGGGCACGGCGGGCACGCTGCAGAGCCTGCTTACGGTCCGCGCCGGTGACAATGAGCTTAGCCAGCATGGAGTCGAAGTTACCGCCGATGACATCGCCAGCCACGAAGCCGGAATCCCAGCGAACACCGGGGCCGGTGGGCACGGTCATCTTCTCGATGGTGCCGGGTGCGGGCATGAAGGAACGGCCCGCATCCTCACCGTTAATACGGAACTCGAAGGAGTGACCGCGCAGAACCGGGTCCTTCTCCTCAATCTTCTCGCCGCGAGCAATACGGAACTGCTCGCGAACCAGGTCCAGACCGGAAATCTCCTCGGAAACCGGGTGCTCCACCTGCAGTCGAGTGTTGACCTCCAGGAAGGAGATGGTGCCGTCGGTACCGACCAGGAACTCACAGGTGCCGGCACCCTGGTAGCCGGCCTCGCGCAGGATCGCGCGGGACGCCTCGTACAGGCGCTCGTTCTGCTCATCGGTCAGGTAGGGGGCGGGCGCCTCCTCAATCAGCTTCTGGTTGCGGCGCTGCAGGGAGCAGTCACGGGTAGAAACCACCACAACGTTGCCGTGCGCATCCGCCAGGCACTGAGTCTCAACGTGACGGGGCGAATCCAAGAAGCGCTCGATGAAGCACTCGCCGCGACCGAACGCCGCGGTTGCCTCACGAACAGCGGACTCGTACATTTCAACAATGCTTTCGCGGTCGCGGGCGACCTTAATGCCGCGGCCACCGCCACCGAATGCCGCCTTCACCGCGATGGGCAGGCCGTGCTCATCTGCGAACGCAACAACCTCATCGGCGGACTTAACCGGGTCCTTGGTGCCGGGCACCAGGGGAGCGCCCACCTTCTGCGCGATGTGGCGTGCCGCCACCTTATCGCCCAGCTGGGTAATGGACTCGGGGGAGGGGCCAATCCAGGTCAGACCTGCGTCGATGCACTTCTGAGCGAACTGCGCGTTCTCAGACAGGAAACCGTAACCGGGGTGCACGGCGTCAGCGCCGGAGCGGATAGCAATCTCAATGAGCTTGTCCATCACCAGGTAGGACTGCGCCGCAGTGGCACCGCCGAGAGCGTAGGCTTCATCGGCAAGCTTCACGTGCTGGGCGTCGCGGTCCGGGTCAGCGTAGACGGCGACGGTCTGCAGACCCTCATCGCGGGCTGCACGAATCACGCGGACAGCAATTTCACCGCGGTTAGCGATCAGAATCTTGCTGACCGGGCCGGTGTGGCGGCCGGGGACTGCAGTAAATTTCTTGGCGGCTTCTGCCTGGTGCTGAGTCACTTAAAGCTCTCCTTTAATCTCCTGCTCCAAGGATACATCGGCAGGATTGGCGAATATAACGCGCATCATACTGTTCTATCTTATCGATTGGTGTTCAACAATGTATATTTCAGGGCGCGCTTTGAGACAGATTTATGCGATGGGTTGGTTCTAATTCTCTTCCTCAGGCGGTAGCCACAACTCGGTCACCGCTACTTCGCGGCGGCGCAGCATATCGCGTAGCGCGTGGATGGACAGACCCACCACCGTGTGGAACTCGCCCTCAATACCGCGAATAAACGCCGAACCGTAACCGTCCAGGGTGAAGGAACCCGCCACCCAGAGCGGCTCGCCGGTGGCAATGTACGCCTCGATTTCCTCGGGGCTGAGCCTATCAAAGTGGACGGTGGCGCTGCGCAGTTCAGAAACGGTAGGCGGTTCAGTGCCCGGCTCAATACCGCGCAAATCCACGAGCGCGTGACCGGTATGCAGTACGCCGTGGTTGCCGCTCATTGCGCTGATGCGCTCGCGTGCCGCCTCCGCCGTGTGGGGCTTGCCGTAGGCGACGCCCTCAAACTCGAACACCGAATCGCAACCCAGAACCAGTGCGTCGCGCACACCCTCGGTGGCAAGCTCCGCGGCAACCGCCTGCGCCTTCAACTGCGCCAGCAGGGAGGCGGTCTCAGCCGGGGTGAGTCCCGCACGTCCCTGCGCTCGCGCCTGCTCGTTGGCGGCGGCGAGCGCGGCGTCCTCATCTACGGAGGAGACGCGCACCGTGAAGGCGATGCGGGAGTCTTCCAGGAGCTTGCGGCGCGCCGGGGAGGCGGAGGCAAGAATCAATCGGGTCGGTGTGGTACTCATAGGTTCTATTAGATCGGAAGAGCGTCGTGTAGGGAAAGAGTGTTCAGAGCCGTGTAG
>NZ_CAJZIE010000025.1:0-27802 GCF_916049665.1 uncultured Rothia sp.
TAGGGTTCGTATTTTTCGAATACTTTCCTAAGAAAAATTTTCTCAAAACACCCAATTTCAAGTTGTGGTTGAAGGTTACGCTGTGCCATAATAGGTCATGGCAGGACGGTATATGTCTAACAGCGTGTTCTCGTCTTTGCTGAAGTTGAGTGAATACGGTTGTGGGCTCCTGGTAACAGGGGCCCACGATCGTTTAACAACGATTATCAACACGACCGTTCGGTACAGTTTGCGGCAATTCATGCGCACTAGGCAAAGAAGTTCGGGCAAAGGAATTCAGGCAGTGCAGCTACAGCCCCAGCCGGGCACATATCCCGCAGGCACAGAGCTGCTGGCAGGTATAGAACCGGCAGACACAAACCCGGTGCGCTACCGCCTCCGCCAGTAGCTTTGAGAACAGCAGCGCTTAAACGTAGAACGCCCCGCACACAACGTGCGGGGCGTTCATCGTAAAAGTTATCAGCGCGGTTTAGGACTCTGCAGACTCAGCGTTATCAGTGGAGTAGAAGTGGTCCAGCAGGCGCGGGTTCAGTCGGTAGCTGTACGGCTCGCCGCGGTTCACCTCAATGCCGGCGCGCAGCGACGCAATAGCCATGAACAGCCACACGAGCGCACCCAGGACCATGGCAATGTTGCCCATGCCGGGCAGGAACGACACAACCCACAGCACCACCAGAGCGATGGAGGGCAGGAGGGTGAAGTTCATTGCCTCGCGAGCTTCCTGCTCAGCGAAGGGCGCGTTATTGCGGCTGACGTAGAAAACCGCAGCGGAGGGGATGATGCCGAGAATACCGCCGAAATGCGCGAGAGTCGCGCGGTTGCGGTCCTGAATCACGCTAATCTTACGGGTTTTCTGAGGCCCGGTTGCCGGGCGAACATCGTTAGTCACGAAAATCCTGGTTCGATAGAAGTTTCTTGTGGTGATCACCGAGGCCGGTGGATCTACCCTCCGAGGAGGTGAGTCGTTTGAGCGGTGGTGACCGGAGTGTAGTGATGGTGCAACATAAACCCACAGGGTCAATGCCACATGCTCAACTATTGTACCGCTTTAGCGGGTAAAACCCACAGGATAATGCCCTGGAGGGAAAGGTTCTGAGCAAATTCACACCCTAGCCCGCAGACGGGGGCGAATTGATGGGTTTGAGCGGATCTACGCGCCCGGTTCGGTCAGAAAATCAATGAGCGATTCGACCGGGCCGAGCAGGGTCGGGTCGAGGTCGGCGTACGAATCAACCCGCGAAAGGATGTGCTTCCACGCCTGCGCAACGTCTGCCTGCGTTTCGTGCGGCTGACCCAGACGACGTAGCGTACCCTTCTTAAAGTCCTCACCGCGCGGCACCTGCGGCCACGCCTTCAAACCCAGCACCGACGGCTTGACCGCCTGCCAAATATCGATGAACGGGTGGCCCACAATCTTCACGTGCCCGGCGGCACCCGGCACGGCAAGCGCCTCCGCAACGATGCGCTGTTCTTTCGTGCCCTCGATGAGGTGGTCGACCAGAATACCCAGGCGGCGGCCAGGGCCCGGCGCGAACTCACGAATCGCACCGGCGAGGTCATCCACGCCGTGCAGCGGCTCCACGACAATACCCTCAACGCGCAGATCGTGGCCCCAGACCTTCTCCACGAGCTCGGCGTCGTGCAGACCCTCAACCCAGATGCGGGAGGCGCGCGCCACCCGAGCCGGGGCGTTCTTCACCGCAATAGAACCAGAACGAGAAATCGTGCGCTTGGGCTCCTTCGCCGCCACCGGGGCAACAATCTCGACGGGCTCACCCTCAATCAGGTAGCCCGGCCCCAGCGGGAAGTTCTTCACGCGGCCCTTCGCGTCCTCCAGACCGAAGAACAGGGCACCGCCGATGCGTTCAGCCTTCACGACCTCACCCACCCAGCCGTTAATATCCTCAATCAGCAGGCCGCGCTGCAGCGGCACCTTACGCGGAGGCGGCGCCTGGCGGCTCATGCGGGCGGCGTTTAGATCCTGGGCACCCCAGCCGTAGGGGGAGTGGTGGGTACTCAACGTATTCTCCTTCGGGGCAATTTTCGCAGGCGGTAGGGGCACAGATACGGTAGGACTACGGAGCCGATTTCAGGGGCACACGCGCCGCAGATTAAGCGGATAGCGGGAGCGGCCCCCTTTCAGCCTAGCCATTGTATCGGGTCGGGGGTAGTATCCCCTAGAATTGATACGACCATTGTTGGCGGTGCACTCATCGAGCACCGCCATCGTCTCGAGAGGAAGGAAACGCATGAGCCACTACGATACTCTCGGCGTATCGAAAGACGCCAGCCCCGAAGAGATCAAGAAGGCGTACCGAAAGAAGGCACGCCAGCTGCACCCCGACGTGAACCCCTCCGAGGACGCAGCCGAAGAGTTCAAGCGAGTCACCCTCGCCTACGAGGTGCTCTCCGACCCCGAAAAGCGCCGCAACTATGACACCACCGGCGACGAACAGGGCCGCGCAGGCTACCCCGGAGGCGGCGGCTACCCGGGCGGCGGATTCAGCGGCTTCGGCGGTTTTGAGGACCTGCTGAACATGTTCACCGGTGGCGCGGCAGGTGCCCGCGGCCCCGCATCCCGCACCCGCCAGGGCCAGGACGACCTGATTACCGTCTCCATCACCCTGGAAGAAGCCGTCTTCGGTGTTGAGAAGACCATTGAGCGTCGCTCCGCCGTGACCTGTAAGTCCTGTAACGGTGAAGGCACCGCAGAGGGCACCCAGCCCGAAACCTGCACCACCTGCTCCGGCCACGGCTTCATGCAGCGTCGTGTGCAGTCCATTCTCGGTACCGTCATGCAGCAGGTTGAATGCCCCGACTGCCACGGCTACGGCACCGTCATCAAGACCCCCTGCGCCGAATGCCACGGCCAGGGCCGCGTACGCGAAGACGTTCCGCTGACCTTCAACGTTCCCGCCGGCGTGCACGACCAGGCGCGTATCCGCCTGCGCGGCAAGGGCGAGGCAGGCCTGTACGGCGGCCCCAACGGCGACCTGTATATTGACCTGAACGTCAAGCGCGACAAGTACTTCAGCCGCGAGGGCGACAACCTGGTCACCACCGTCAACATCCCCATGGCGGCAGCGGCACTGGGCACCACCATTCCGCTGAAGACCTTCGACGGCGACCAGGAAGTCAACATCCCCGCCGGAACTCAGAGCGGCGACGTGATCACCCTCAACGGCCTGGGCGCAACCGTGCTCGGCACCGAACGACGCGGCGACCTGCTGGTGCGTATCCAGGTGGTCACCCCGACCGACCTGACCGAAGAACAGCGCGAGCTGCTGCGCCAGTTCGCGGCGTTGCGCAACGAGCCGCTGAACGAAGGCGCGCAGGTTAAGCAGCGCGGCGGTCTCTTCTCCCGCCTGAAGGACCAGTTCAAGTAGGATTCCTACACCAAGCTCAGGATGCGGCGGGTGCGGTACTCAACCCGCACCCGCCGCTTTCCTGTCAGTACTGTGCGGCATGCGCTCGCGCTACGCTGCACACTATTTCACACGTCACCCGCACACTACCGGCACCAGTAAGCCGCCCCTCAAGGAGAACCATGAGCGCCCCCATCTTCTACATCAGCACGGAAGAATACGACGCACTCACCCCCGGCGCCGTCCACGCGCTCGGCGGCTCCGAAGGCAAGCACGCCCTCGTCAAGCGCCTGGAGCTCGGCGAACGCATCGACCTGGGTGACGGCACCGGCCGCCGCGCACTCGGTACGGTCGCCTCCATCAACGCGGACGGCGTGAGCGTGCAGGTGCAGGAGCTGAGCGAAGAACGTAGCGTGCCTTCCATCTACCTGGTGCAGGCGCTCGCGAAGGACGGCCGCGACCTGCTCGCTATCGAGACGGCGACCGAGCTGGGCGTGTACGGTGTGCTTCCGTGGAGTGCAGACCGTTCGATTGTGCGGTGGAAGGGGGAGCGCGCCTCCAAGGCACACACCAAGTGGCAGAACACGGTGACCGCCGCGGCGAAGCAGTCGCGCCGCGCGCTCATTCCCGAGGTGTACGACCTGTACAGCACCACCGACCTGGTGGAACTCATCGAAGAAGTCGCCGGTGAAGGCTCCGAGCAGTCCGCCGCCGTGTTCATCCTGCACGAGCAGGCGACGGAGCGTCTGAGCGCCCTGGCTCGCAAGCTTGTAGAGGCGGAGAACCTGCCCGAAGAAATTTACCTGCTCGTCGGCCCCGAGGGCGGCATCAGCGACCGCGAGGTGCAGCTCTTCACCGAAGCCGGTGCGCAGCTTGCGCTACTGGGTGATGAGGTGCTGCGTTCCTCCACCGCGGGTTCTGCCGCCATGTGCACCCTGAACGTGGTGCTGGGTCGCTGGTAAAGCGCCGCTGGTAGAACGCCACTCAGCCAAGCTGCACGCCTGCGCTTGTACCCGCCGCTAAACCCAGCCGGGGCGTGACGCATCACACCCATCTATACTTGTAAATACATCACTAGCCAAGGAGCCCATATGACTACCTCCCGACCTCTGTCGACCGCGCGCACCGTATCCTTCAAGAGCGCCGCAGAAATGATTGCCGTGCTCGGCCCGCAGGACGCGCACCTGAACATCATCGAGGACTACTTCGAGCAGATTAGCCTGCGCCCCAAGGACCTGGACGTGCTCATCACCGGCCCCTCCGAGGCCGTCAACACCGCGGCAAAGCTGCTGAACGAACTGCGCGTGCTCTCCAGCCACGACACGCAGATTACCGTGCAGGTCATTCACCGCCTCATGGGCATGCTCGGTGACGAACTGAGCAACCCGGCGCACTCGCTGTCCACCAGTATCCTGTCCACCCGCGGCACCACGATTCGCCCCAAGACCATTAACCAGAAGAAGTACGTGGACGCTATCGACGCGAACACCGTCATCTTCGGTATTGGCCCGGCGGGTACCGGTAAGACCTACCTCGCCATGGCGAAGGCTGTGCAGGCGCTGCAGAGCCACGAGGTGAACCGCATTATCCTCACCCGCCCCGCCGTGGAGGCTGGCGAGCGTCTGGGCTTCCTGCCCGGCACCCTCAACGAGAAGATTGACCCGTACCTGCGCCCGCTCTACGACGCACTGCACGACATGCTCGAGCCCGAAACCATCCCCAAGCTCATGGAGGCGGGCACCATCGAGGTCGCACCGCTGGCGTACATGCGCGGCCGCACCCTCAACGACGCATTCATCATCCTCGACGAGGCGCAGAACACCACCGCCGAGCAGATGAAGATGTTCCTGACCCGCCTGGGCTTCGGCTCGAAGATGGTCATTACCGGTGACATCACCCAGATTGACCTGCCCGGTGGCGCCGCCTCCGGTCTGAAGCAGGTGCGCAACATTCTGCAGGGTGTGGAGGATATTCACTTCAGCATCCTGGAATCCTCTGACGTGGTTCGCCACACCCTGGTGTCGAACATTGTGTCCGCCTACGACCAGTGGGGCGAAGACCAGAAGGCAATGGAACGCAAGCGCAACCGCAAGGTCAAGCGCGCCACCATCGAGGCCGCAGCCGAGAAGTTGCTGGACCGCGCCGGCATCAACGGCGGCTCCGAAAAGAACGCCGAGAACAACTCCGACAACGCACAGACCACCCCGGAAGGACGCTAAACGGTGGCAGAGATCGAATTCGACTGTGAAGAACCCGCAACCGGTGCCGACCCGGCAACCGACGCCTTCATCCGCGAATCTTTCGAAGCGGTAGACACCGAGGTGCTCACCCGCCTCGTCGAGCACGCCTTCAAACGCATGCACCTTGCCGATGACACCTACCTGTCCATCGCCATTGTGAACGAAGACGAAATGGAGCGCGTGCACATCGAGTGGATGGACCTGCCCGGCGCAACCGACGTGATGAGCTTCCCCATGGACGAGCTGGAACCGGGAACCCCCGAAAACCCCTCCAGCGGCATGCTCGGCGACATCATCCTCTGCCCGCCCGTCGCCGCACGTCAGGGCGCAGATGCGGGTCACAGCACTCTCGATGAGCTGTGCCTGCTCACCACCCACGGTATTCTGCACTGCCTGGGCTACGACCACGGCACCGCCGAAGAGGAAGCTGAAATGTTCGGCATTCAGCGCTCCATCCTCGAAGAGTTCCTGGGTCGCCCGGCACCGGTCGAAACCCGACACTAGGGGAGCGGCGTGGACATTCTACTCACAGCCCTCCTCGCCGTTCTCGCGCTCTGCCTGACCGTGGTTGCGGCAATCGCCGAAACCGCATTCACCTACCTGCCGCACAACGAGGCTGAGGAAGCAGTGGAGGCACACCCGGACACCCTCGGCGCCCGCGTCCTGCAGCGCACCCTCGACGGTGACTCCGAGGCGTACACGCACCCGCTGCGCCTGACCCGCCTCATTGCGGCAGCCGCCGCGGTGCTCGCCACCATGACCTGCCTGCTGAACCTGGTTGAGGTGCACGCGCTCGCCATCGTGCTGACCCTCGTGATTGTTGCGCTGGTGGGCTACCCGATTCTGCATGTGCTGGCGCGTGCTCTGGGACGTAACCGCCCGGTCGCGTCGATTCGTGTGCTGGCTCGCCCGGTGCACTACCTGTCGGTTCTGCTGAGCCCGGCGACCGGTCTGCTCGATAAGCTCAGTGTGCGCCTGGCGCCGGAACGTTCGGCTGAGGCCCCGGTGGGTGTGTTCGATGAGGAGGAGCTGCGCGAGTTCCTGGATCGCGCCTCCGACGCTGAAACCATTGAAGATGACGAGGCGCAGATGGTGCAGTCCGTCTTTGAGATGGACGATACCCGCATCCGTTCGCTCATGGTTCCGCGTACCGACATGCTCACCGCCAGCCGCGACACCCCGCTGCGTGAGGCGCTGAGCCTGTTCCTGCGTTCGGGTTATTCGCGCATGCCGGTGATTGGTGATTCGAGCGATGAGATTCTGGGCGTGCTCTACCTGAAGGATGCGATGCGCGCCTTTATCCTGCACGGTGAGGCCCCCGCGGGTACCGCCCTGCCGACCGTGGTTGAGCTGATGCGTCCGGCTCGTTTTGAGCCTGAGTCGAAGCGCGCCATGGACTTGCTGCGTGAGATGCAGCGCGAGTCCACGCACGTGGCGATCGTGGTTGATGAGTACGGCGGAACCGCCGGTCTGATTACCCTTGAGGACCTGATCGAGGAGCTGGTTGGCGACATCTCTGACGAGTACGACCACGAGCGCCCCGAGTACACGCTGAATGATGACGGCACGTTCCGTCTGTCGGCTCGTCTGGGTATTGATGAGCTGGGCGAGATTTTCGGTCGTGAACTCGACGATGAAGATGTTGATACGGTGGGCGGTCTGCTCGCTAAGCATCTGGGCATGGTGCCGATTGTTGGTTCTGAGATTGAGATTGACGGCATTCATATTCGTGCGATTGGTTCGTCGGGCCGCCGCCACCAGGTGGACATGTTGCAGGCGTGGTACGAGCCGCCTCGTGATGAGCAGGAGAACGCTGAGGGTTCTGCCGGTTCCCCGGAGTCTGAGGCCGCTGACCTTCTCACCGTGGACACCGAGCCGCCCGCGGTGTCTGAGCCGCATGCGCATCCGGACCTTCCGGGAGATACCGCAGAGGCTGAACCTGCCACCGATAAGCACGGCAACCGCTAAATATCGAACATAGACGCCGCATCATCCCATACACACTTTGAGCCAGCCGCCCCGCCCCGAAGGCGCACGGTAGATGAGTCTGGCACCCCACACACCCCGCACGGGGTTTGACAAGGAGAAACACAATGGACCAGGAGTACACCCCGCTCGATTTGAGCACTCTGGACTTGAGCACCCCACTGCCGACCTACCCGAAGGACTTCCGTTCGGGTTTTGCGTCGCTGGTGGGCCGCCCGAATGCGGGTAAGTCCACTCTGACGAACGCGATGGTCGGTCAGAAGGTGGCTATCACCTCGAACCGTCCGCAGACGACCCGCCACACGATTCGCGGTATTGTGCACAAGGACGAGTACCAGCTGATTCTGGTGGACACCCCGGGTATTCACCGCCCCCGCACTCTGCTGGGTGAGCGTCTGAACGACCTGGTGGCAAGCACTCTGTCTCAGGTGGATGTGCTGGGCTTCTGCATTCCGGCGAATGAGAAGATCGGTCCGGGTGACCGCTATATTGCCTCGCAGCTGGTGGCGTCGAGCAATAAGCCGGTGGTCGCGATTGTGACGAAGGCTGACACCGTGAGCTCTGAGGAGTTGCGTGAGCAGCTGCTGGCTGTTGAAGCGCTCGGCGAAGAGGTTATGAGCGCTGAGCGTGCGGCTCGTGCTAAGCGTGCCGCGCATCGTGCGAAGCAGAAGGGTAAGGGCCCCAAGGGTAAGGGCGGCAAGAATGATGCTGTGCCTTTCGCAAAGGGTTCCGGTCCTGCGGCTAAGCGCCGTGCCGGTGAGGTTTCTGAGCCGATGCCGGTTGACGGTAAGGGCGGCTGGGCTGCGATTATCCCGGTGTCTGCTGTGAAGCATTTCCAGGTGGATGCGGTCGCTGACCTGCTGGCGCAGTACACTCCGCTGTCGCCGCCGCTGTACCCGGAGGGTGAGCTGACCGATGAGCCGGAGGCAACCCTCATTGCGGAGCTGGTGCGTGAGGCTGCTCTGGAGGGTGCGCGCGAGGAGCTGCCCCACTCGATTGCTGTGACGGTTGAGGAGATGGAGTTCCGTGAGGGCCGCCCGGCGGATAACCCGCTGCTGGATGTGCACGTGAACCTGTTTGTGGAGCGTGAGTCGCAGAAGTACATCATTATCGGTAAGGGCGGCTCGAATCTGCGCAAGATTGGTACGAAGGCTCGTGAGCAGATTGAGGCGATGCTGGGTACCCGCATTTACCTGAATATTCATGTGAAGGTTGCGAAGGAATGGCAGTCTGACGCGCGTGCGTTGAACCGCCTGGGATTCTAGTAGCTTTCCTGAGCGCATCGCCCTGAGAGGTTACCCTGGGAAGCAACCCTGAGCGGTTGCCCTTGGGGGCGGTCGCGCATCCCTATTTTCGCCCGGTGGCTTGCACTAATGTGCGCTTGCCTCCGGGTGAAACTTTTCACTCTCATTCGGCGCTCATAGGGAAGAGTGTTACTCTGAGAAAGCACTTGCTCACCGGCAGAAAGAGAAAAGGTATGCCCCAGGCACCTCGTTTACGAAGCACCGGTCGTCATATGCGCACGACGGTGCTGACTTCAAACCGCAATAAGTGGATTGCTCTGCTTACCGCGTGCATGCTCGTCATTGTTGTTGGCTTCGGTGGCGTGTTGGCTCTGCGTATGCGCAATAATCTGCATACTCAGGAGCTGAACATCAGCAATTACAAGGACGGCCTGGAGAACGGCGCCTTGGACATTCTCGTGATTGGTTCCGATACCCGTAAGGGCAATAACGGCGCGTACGGTAATGAGGATGACCGCAATTCTGAGGCTCGCGCGGACGTGATGATGCTTCTGCAGATTAGCAAGGATCGTAAGAACGTGAGCGTTCTGTCGTTCCCGCGTGACCTGATGGTTGATGTGCCGCAGTGTACTGACCCTGAGAGCGGTACCGTGTACCCGGCTGAGGAGAACGTTCAGATTAACGAGTCTCTGTCTCGCGGTGGTGCTGGTTGTACTGTGGCGACCATTAGCAAGCTGACCGGCGTGAATATTGACCACTTTATGCTGGTGGACTTTAACGCTGTGAAGGAGCTGTCGAAGGTTGTTGGCGGCGTTCAGGTTTGTGTGGACGCTCCGATTGATGACGAGTACAGCGGCCTGAAGCTGCCTGCCGGTACCTCCACTGTTGAGGGTGAGCAGGCTCTTGCGTTCTTGCGTAGCCGCCACGGCTTCTCGGATGGTTCCGATATTGGTCGTATTCAGGCTCAGCAGGGCTTCTTGTCTTCGCTGTTGCGTAAGGTGAAGAGCGAGGGTACTCTGTCGAATCCGGGCCGTCTGATTAACATTGCTGAGGCGATTACTCAGAACGTGACGGTGGATAAGAACCTGGGCAATATCAGCACTCTGGTGGGTGTTGGTGCGGCTCTCGGCGGCGTGGACCTGTCGAATGTTGTGTTTGCGACGGTGCCGACTGAGCCGTGGAGCCAGGATGAGAACCGCCTGCAGGTTTCTGCGGATGCTGCGAATGTGTTCCAGCGTCTGCGTGACGATAAGTCGCTGAAGGAGGAGAAGGCTCCGGCAGCTGAGGCTACTTCTGCCGCTCCGGTTCAGCTGGATCGTACGGTTCCGGTGAACGTGTACAACGCGACCGGTCTGGATGGTCGCTCGGCTACGATCGCTTCGGTGATTGAGGGCCTGGGCTACACGAATGTTACCCCGGGTACTTCGGCTAACCCGACGAACTTCACCACGGTGTTCTACTCGTCCGGTTACGAGGCGGAGGCGAAGGAGATCGCCGCGAAGCTGAACGTGACCCGCGTGGTGGCGACCGAAGAGGTTCAGGGCGTGTCGGTGACGATTGGTACTGACTTCCCGTCCGGTGAGGCGATGGAGAAGCAGGAGGCTGCGATTGCGGGTAACGCGACCGGTCAAACTGCTGATCAGAATAAGTGCCAGACTGCTTTCGCCTACTAGACCCGGCTGCTGGGAACTATGAGGCAAGCGCAGATGCGTGAATAGCGAATGAAGGGGCGTAGCGCCAGTAATGGTGGCTACGCCCCCTTCGTCGTTAATTCTCGCCGTTAATTCTTTCCAGATGATGGACGGCGCCCCGTGCGCTGTGCCACCGCCTCCGGCCGCTGTGATAGCGTGGAGGTATGACTATTCACGGTGAGAGCATGCGCGGGGTTACCCGCCAGGCAGCGAACCTGCTGCTTATTCGCCGGAACGGGGCACGCTAGAATCTGCCGCAACCGTTCCGGCTTTTTGACGCGGCATCTCACCTTCGCATCCTTTCTGATGCACCGCCTTGAACACGGCAGCCGGGGACCGATACCCGGCACGGTACGAGCCCCGAAACTGGGGTAGAGCGAGACGGACCAACCCACAGGAATTCATGATGAAAAACCACCAGAAGCCCAGCCCCATGCCGGTACACAAGTACCGCCCTTTCCACGAACAGATTGTTGTTGACCTGCCGGACCGCACCTGGCCGGATAAGGTCATTGAGAAGGCTCCGCGCTGGTGCGCAGTGGATCTGCGTGACGGCAACCAGGCGCTGATTGACCCCATGGACACCGACCGTAAGCTTGCGATGTTCAAGCTGCTGGTGAAGATGGGTTACAAGGAAATTGAGGTGGGTTTCCCCTCGGCGTCCCAGACTGACTTTGATTTTGTGCGCACCCTGATTGAGGACGGCCACATTCCTTCGGATGTGACCATTCAGGTTCTGGTGCAGGCGCGTGAGCACCTGATTGCCCGTACTTTTGAGGCGATTGAGGGCGCACCGCAGGCGATTGTGCACTTCTACAACTCGACCTCCGTGCTGCAGCGCCGCGTGGTGTTCCAGCAGGACCAGGAGGGCGTGCTGGATATTGCCCTGCAGGGTGCGCGCCTGTGCCGCAAGTACGAAGAGCAGATGATTTCTGATACTAAGGTCATCTACGAGTACTCGCCTGAGTCCTTCACCGGCACTGAGCTTGAGTATGCGGCTCGCGTGGTGAACGCTGTGGCTGAGGAGCTGGAGGTTGGTCAGAATGGCCGCGAGCTGATTGTGAACCTGCCCGCTACCGTTGAGATGGCTACCCCGAACGTGTACGCCGATTCGGTCGAGTGGATGGACCGCCACCTGAACCACCGCGAGCACATTGTGCTGTCGCTGCACCCGCACAATGACCGCGGTACCGGCGTGGCTGCTGCTGAGCTGGGTTACCTGGCGGGCGCTGACCGTATTGAGGGTTGCCTCTTCGGTAATGGCGAGCGCACCGGTAACGTTGACCTGGTGACTTTGGGTCTGAACATGTACACCCAGGGTATTGATCCGCAGATTGATTTCTCTGATATTGACGGTATCCGTAAGACTGTTGAGTACTGCAACCAGTTGAAGGTGCACGAGCGTTCGCCGTACGGTGGCGACCTGGTGTTCACCGCGTTCTCTGGTTCTCACCAGGACGCTATTAAGAAGGGCTTTGAGGCTCTGGAGCGTACTGCTGCTGAGGCGGGTAAGACCGTGGATGAGGTCTACTGGGAGGTTCCGTACCTGCCGATTGACCCGCGCGACCTGGGCCGCACCTACGAGGCGATTATTCGTGTGAACTCGCAGTCCGGTAAGGGCGGTATGGCGTACCTGCTGAAGCAGGATCACGGCCTGGATCTGCCGCGTCGTGCGCAGGTTGAGTTCTCGAAGATTGTTCAGGCTCGTACCGACGCTGAGGGTGGCGAGATGACCAGCGAGAAGCTGTGGAACATCTTCGCGGATGAGTACCTGCCGGCTCCGGATCCGCAGAACCGTTGGGGTAAGTACCGTATTGAGTCGATTAACATTGATTCGGCTGATACTGGTGCGACTACTCTGCGTGTTGGTCTGAACATTGATGGCCACACCTACACTCGTTCCGCTTCGGGTACCGGTCCGGTGGATGCTCTGCAGAACATCCTGTCGGGCGAGGGCGTGGATATTCGCGTGATGGATTACTCGGAGCACACCATGTCGTCTTCGTCGACTGCTAACGCGGCGTGCTACGTTGAGGCTGCTGTTGGTTCTCGCGTGCTGTGGGGTATCGGTGTGGACAACTCGACGACTCGTGCGGCGTTGAAGGCGATGATTTCGGCTGTGAACCGTGCGCTGCGTGATGAGCGTCAGGCGTAGGCGATAGCCGTACATATTTCGTGCAGGTTTGCGGGTGACCGCTGGCTGGTGACCGTTGACCGTGCATGATGCGGGGGCGGGATGCATACTGGGAGTATGTATCCCGCCCTTACGCGTTAATGCGTGCTGGTGTTGCGCATTGGCGGACTGCGGGACGGATTAGGCGAATAGTCTGCAGAGAAGGAACTCTCATGAAAAGCTACGCGATGGTGTTCAGTCCCGTTGATGCGGCGGGCACCGATTCTTCTGCTCGTGCATGGAATTATGAGTTGAGCGGTGGTGATGATACTGCTCTGCCTGCCGGTTCCCCCGAGGTGTGGGAGGCTGGCTGGGTGGGTTCTACCGGTCCCGGTATTGAGCAGGATCAGTGGCCGCGCAGTACGTTTACTGGTTTGCCGATGCAGCACATTTTTACGGTGAAGCTGCCGGGGGAGTACCTGCCGGATGCGCAGAAGTATCCGGGCGTGGTGGCGTTTTCGTTCTTTGCCGGTGATGGTCAGTTCGCTGAGGATGATGCGACTGAGGGCGTTGCTAATGCTGCAAGTGATGACCCGTTTGAGGTGCAGTATGCGCAGGCGCGGGTGCATCCGTATCAGTTGTTGTTGCGCGATATTTTGGATGCCGAGTTTGCGGTGCTGTACCTGAATGAGGAGGAGTTCTCGTCCCGTACGGAGCCGCCGCAGGACGTGCGCCGCCCCGGTGAGCATCGTGGTGAGGAGGAGAGCTTCAGCGCCTGGGCTTTGGCGGATCGTCAGCAGCCACTGGATCGTAATCCTGCTCTGCTGGGGTGGGTTCCGGCGGGCGACCCGAATGCCGGTAAGGTCCCCAGTGATGTGTTTGAGAATGTTGACCCGCAGACCGGTTATCTGAGTCCTTTCGATTGGGATGCGGAGGATTCGGCGTGGTTTGAGTGGGCGGAGCCGCTGATTGCGGTGAATACTCACCTGGGTGGCACTCATTTTTATGCGCAGGCTCTGCCGGAGGGCCTGTCGGCTCGTTATATTGAGTTCGATGAGTTTGATGTGCTGAATTTTGGGTGCGGTAGCGCGGTCTTTGATTTTGAGACCGGGGTTTTTGACTGGTCGTGCGGCTAGTACGCTCACACATTTGACGCGCTTTTGACACGCAGCTGAGACGTGAATGCACCGCGGTGTACCGCCTGAAACGGCGCCCTGAGCGTTTCACAGTGTGGACGGGGCGGTTTGCGGAAGTTCCACATCACCCTCGGCGAACCGCCCCGGGCGGGTGCGCCTCCTGTATCCTTGAATGCGTGGAATGGATTCAAGCAATTATTTTGGGCTTCGTTCAGGGCCTCACCGAATTTCTGCCGATTTCATCATCGGCGCATCTGAACATTGTTGGCCAGATCCTGCCGGAGAGGGCTGACCCGGGCGCCGCGTTCACCGCAATCACCCAGCTGGGTACTGAGACTGCGGTTCTGATTTTCTTCTGGCGCGATATTGTTCGCATCCTGAAGTCCTGGTTCGGATCCTTGACCGGTCGCGTACCGCGCAACGACCCGGATGCCCGCATGGGTTGGCTGATTATTTTCGGCTCCCTGCCCATCGGCGTTCTGGGCCTGCTGCTGGAAGACTACATTGACACCCAGTTCCGCAGCCTGTGGGTTGTGGCGACCATGCTGATTGTCTTCGCGGTGTTCCTGGGTCTTGCGGACCGTTTCGGCCGTGAGCAGCGTGAGCTGAAGGACCTGACTTTCCGTCACGGTATTCTGTACGGTTTCGCGCAGGCGCTGGCACTGATTCCGGGTGTTTCCCGTTCGGGCGGTACCATTACCGCGGGTCTGTTCATGGGTTACACCCGTGAGGCTGCGGCTCGTTACTCGTTCCTTCTGGCTCTGCCGGCAGTGTTCATGTCCGGTCTGTACAAGACTTTCAAGGTGTTCACTGGTGCTGAGGCGACCGGCTACTACGGTATCCCGTCGACTATCGTGGCGACCATCGTCGCGTTCGTGGTGGGCTACCTGATGATTGGCTGGTTCCTGAAGTACGTGTCTTCGAAGTCCTACGGCATTTTCATTTGGTACCGTATTGCGCTCGGTATCCTGATTTTCGTTGGTCTGGGCACTGGCGTTCTGAACGCTACTTCTTCGGCGTTCTAAGGCTTTAGCCCTCAGCGTGATATGACATACCCGTCCGTGAGTTTCTCACGGGCGGGTATTCTTGTTTAAGTAGATTTTTTGGCACCCGCATGCCCGTAGGTTGGGCGGCGGGTGTGGCGCGTCCACCGGGTGTGGGCGTTTTTACGGAAAGGAAACCCATGCGAGCTTGGGATGCCCCGGCCTCTGTGACTTTGCCTGGTAAGGCTGCGCTGCCGCGTATTTTTGATACTGCGGCTGGTGAGATTGTTCAGGTTCAGGAGGATAAGGCGGCGAGCCTGTACGTTTGCGGTATCACCCCGTACGACGCGACGCATATGGGTCACGCCTCCACCTATGTTGCTTTTGACCTGCTGCACCGCGCCTGGCTGGATGCGGGCGTGCCGGTCACCTATGTGCAGAACGTGACCGATGTGGACGACCCGCTGCTGGAGCGTGCGACCGCCACGAACGTTGATTGGCGTGAGCTGGCTGAGGATCAGACGGAGCTGTTCCGCACCGACATGAAGGCGCTGAACGTGATTCCGCCGGCGCACTATGTGGGTGTGGTGGAGTCCATTGAGTGGCTGTTCCCGCTGATTGAGGATTTGCTGCGCCGCGGCCTGGCGTACCGCGTGCCCGGTTTCACCGACGAGCAGGGCGTTGAGCAGCCTGACGGTGACGTGTACCTGGACTTGAAGGCTGTGCGCGAGCTGCCCGCTAACGCTGAGGGCTACTCGTGGGCGCCGGGCGAGGTCTGCCACTTGACCCGTGATGAGATGCTGGAGATTTTCGCTGAGCGCGGCGGCGACCCGAACCGTGCCGGTAAGCGTGACGCACTGGATCCGCTGCTGTGGCGTGTGAAGCGTGAGGGCGAGCCGAGCTGGGACGCCGGCGAGCTGGGCGCGGGCCGCCCCGGCTGGCACATCGAGTGCACGATGATTGCCCGCCAGTTCGTGGATGGTTCGCTGACCGTTCAGGCTGGTGGTAACGACCTGACCTTCCCGCACCACGACCTGGGTGCTGGCCATTCGTGGGCTGTGTCTGCACGCCCGCACGCTAAGCATTACGCGCACACCGGCATGGTCGGTTTGGACGGCCACAAGATGAGCAAGTCCCGCGGCAACCTGGTGCTGGTTTCGCGTCTGCGCGCAGCCGGTGAGGATGCGAACGCAGTGCGCCTGGCGATTATGGGTCAGCATTACCGTTCGGATTGGTTCTGGACTGATGAGCTGCTGGAGCACGCGAAGGCTCGCCTGGACACTTACCGTCACGCGGTGTCGATGGCTGAGGGCCGTGAGGGTTCCGAAGGCGTTACCGATGAGGCGGCTGTTGAGCTGCTGGGCGATGTGCGTGAGGCGCTCGGCGAGGACCTGAACGCACCGGCGGCACTGGCGGCTGTGGATGCGTGGGCTGTGAAGGCTCTGGCGGACACCACCGTCGGCGGTGGCGCGCTGGTGCGTGACATCCTGGCGGCACGCCTGGGCGTGGTCCTCTAAGGAACAACACCCCACAAAACGTTGAAGCGCAGGAGCGGCGCTACGGTGTGAAAGCCGTGGCTGTCGCCCTGCGCTTTTTTGTGCCTCCATGTAATGCGCCAGCTTTCTACCGCGGTGTAATAAAACCGGGCGGGGGAGCCGCCGCCTCATTATCACGCTTGCGGGGTAACACGCCACAGCCGATTTGCAGTCTCCGCTAAAATAGAAAAGGACTTTTTCCGTCCACAGTTCGCCGCAAAGCGCGAACAGCACAGACTGACCCAAACCCGAGGAGAATCACCCCGTGAGCAGCGGCACCCCCACCCCCACCGGCGCAATCAACCGCCGCGGCCCCTTCCGCCCCGGCGAGCGCGTCCAGATCACTGACGAACGCGGCCGCATCACCACCATCACCCTCGCCGAAGGCGGCGAATACCACTCCCACAAGGGCTTCCTCAAGCATGACGACCTCATCGGCGCACCCGAAGGCACCGTCATCGCCAACACTCACGGCATCCTCTACCAGGCGCTGCGCCCCCTCTACAAGGACTTCGTGCTCTCCATGCCGCGCGGCGCAGCCGTCGTCTACCCCAAGGACGCCGCCCAGATTATCGTCAAGGCTGACATCTTCCCCGGCGCGCGCGTCGTCGAGGCAGGCGTCGGTTCCGGTGCGCTGTCCATCGCCCTGCTACGTGCGGTCGGCGACTACGGTTGCGTGCACTCCTTCGAACGTCGCGAAGAGTTCGCAGACGTCGCCCGCGGCAACATCGAGACCATGTTCGGTGGCCCCCACCCGGCGTGGAAGCTGAGCATCGGCGACCTGCAGGACACCCTGCCGCAGGTTGAAGAGCCCGGCAGCGTCGACCGCGTCGTCCTCGACATGCTCGCACCCTGGGAGTGCCTGGACGCTGTGGCGGAGGCGCTCGCACCCGGCGGCGTACTCATCTGCTACATTGCGACCGTGACCCAGATGTCCCGCCTGGTTGAAGGCATGCGCCTGGACGGTCGCTTCACCGAACCCGAATGCGACGAAACCATTGTTCGCGGCTGGCACGTGGAGGGCCTGGCGGTTCGCCCCGACCACCGCATGGTTGCACACACCGCGTTCCTGGTCGTGGCTCGTCGCCTGGCTGACGGTGCGGTACGCCTGGCGCCGAAGCGTCGCGCATCCAAGACTGACTTCTCTGAAGAGGATATGAACGCGTGGATTCCCATGAATGTGGGTGAGCGCGAGGTGACCGATAAGAAGATCCGCCGCGCAGCCCGCGATGCGAAGAACCTCGCCGCTCACGCCGCACGCGCGAACGAGATTGCACTGGAACAAAACGGTACCGCGCAAAACGACGCAGCCGCTGAGCCGGCTGAATCCGCCGAATAATTTGAACCACCTTTGACCTGCGGGGGCACGGGCGTTGCCTGGAGCCCCCGCAGTGCACCCACCAGGCTACTCGCCCTACCCGACCACCCGCGCTGAGTAGCCGCCGACAAGGACGAACAGCTAAAGGAGCTACCGTGTCCACCCACGAATCTGCAGATCAGGCAGGAACCCCCCAGCACGGCACCGCCCACAGTGCAGCCAGCGCGGCACCGCACTACTCGGCTGCTTTCGGGTCGACCTCCCTGCCCGGCAGTCAGCCCGTCAGCGCGCAGGAGTATGACGCCGTGCTGCGTCGACTCTCTGCAGCGGAGGCAACCCGCGACAATATGAGCCGACAGATTCGTGGTGCGGGGGAGAAGAACCGCAAGCTCGTTGAGGCAATCACCAGCATGCGTTACCAGGTGGAGCGTCTGCGCGCCTCCCTGTCGCAGAATGTTATGCCGCCGCTGAATTCGGCGATTGTGCTGGCGGTACATGAGGGGCAGACCATGACCTACGAGCAGGTCGCCGATGATAAGACCCCCGCGGAGATTGATACGTACCTGGATGTTCAGGTGAGCGGCCGCATGATGCGTATTCCCGTGTCCCCGCTCATTGACCTGTCGACGCTCACCCCCGGCATGACCGTGCTGCTCAACGACAAGACCGAGGCGGTTCTCGCCCTGGATACCGAGCCCTTCGGTGACGTGGTGACCGTGCGCGAGGTACTGGATGAGCAGCGCGTGCTGGTTGATACCTCCTCGGGTGCTCAGCAGGTGGCGCGCGTGGCTGGTTCTCTCGACATTGAGCAGTTGCGCACCGGTGACGCGGTTACCCTCGATACGCGCACCCGCATGATTACCTCGCAGGTGCCTGCCTCCCGCTCGCAGGAACTCGTGCTGGAAGAGATTCCGGACGTCACCTACGAGCAGATTGGTGGCCTGGGCGCGCAGATTGAGCAGATTCGCGACGCCGTGGAGCTGCCGTACCTGCACCCCGAGATTTTTGAGCGCTACCACCTGGCACCGCCCAAGGGCATTCTGCTGTACGGTCCTCCCGGTAACGGTAAGACCATGATTGCTAAGGCCGTGGCGAACTCCCTGGCGGCTCGTGCGGCCGCGCTGAACCCCGGTTCGAATACCCGCGGCTACTTCTTGAACATTAAGGGCCCGGAGCTGCTCGATAAGTTCGTGGGTGAGACGGAGCGTCAGATTCGCGATATTTTCGTTGCCGCCCGTGAGAAGGCGGAGGCCGGTCACCCGGTCGTCGTGTTCTTCGACGAGATGGAGTCGCTGTTCCGCATGCGCGGTTCGGGTCGTTCCTCCGATATTGAGACGACCATCGTGCCGCAGCTGCTTGCCGAGATTGACGGCGTGGAGTCGCTACAGAACGTCATCGTGATTGGCGCGACCAACCGTGAAGACCTCATCGACGCCGCCGTGATGCGCCCGGGCCGACTCGACCTGAAGATTCGTATCAACCGTCCGGATGCCGCCGGTGCCGCCGAAATCTTCGGCCTGTACCTGACCGAGGACCTGCCCCTGGACGCCGCGGAGGTGGCAGCCGCCGGATCCGTCCGCGCCGCCCTGACCGCGATGATTGCGGCGGCGGCAGGTCAGCTGTACGCACGCACCCCCTCCACCGCGTACGCTGTGGCGACCGTGGATTCTTCCATGACGGTTGGTTCTGGTGCGAGCGCGAACCTGTCCACGCACACGCTGTACCGTGGTGATTTCGCCTCGGGTGCGGTGATTCGCAATATTGTGGACCGCGCGAAGAAGGCGGCGATTAAGGAGCAGTTGCAGGCGCTGACTGCCGGTGCGGACGCCTCGAGCGTGGGTATTGGTACCCGTCACCTGCTGGAGGCGGTACGCGCCGAGTTTGAGGACCAGGTGGATTTGCCGCCTCTGCCCGATATTGAGGATGCGCTCACCGTTGCCGGTGTGCGTGGCCGCCTGGTGTCGGTGGAGCCGGCGCGCTAAACCGAGCTACAAGCATGAGCCGGGCGGCGCGCATCCGCTAACCTGCGCGCTCAGCCCACACCTCGCGTTTACCCCGCACTACAACCAGCATTACCGCAGGTCCAGCCCTTTAAAGGTATATATTTTTCAGGAGAACCCCATGAACTCCACCCCCAGCTACGGCGTGCGCCGCATTATGGGTGCAGAAACCGAGTACGGCGTCATCGCGCCCTCCGCGCCGGGCACCAACCCGACCGTGCTGTCGGCACTGGTGGTCAACACCTACGCCAAGTTGGCGTTCCGCCGCGGCGCCGCATTCCGCGAGCAGCTGCAGCGCCGAGCCCTGGCGGATGAGCTGACCGCCGAGCAGGCACGCCAGGCAGAGAACTACTCGACCACCACCCCCGAGGGTCAGTGGCTGGGTGAGTCCGAGTCGCCGCTGCGTGACGCGTTCGGTCAGGTTCAGGACGCCTCCACCGCCCACTCGAGCCAGATGACGCACACCCGTACCGAGCTGACCAGCGAAGATATCGCCCTGGAGATTATGCGTGAGGCTGGCGTGCAGGCACCGGGTGAGCCCGCCGAGCCGCGTAGCGCCCTGGATGCGCTCGCCGGCGTGCACGGCCGCGGGGGTTTCCCGGAGCGTCTGGACTGGGACCGCGTAACCATGAACGCGATTCTGCCCAATGGTGCGCGCCTGTACGTGGATCACGCGCATCCGGAGTATTCCTCGCCGGAGGTGCTGACCCCCGCCGATGCGGTGCTCTATGACGCTGCCGGTGATGCGCTGGCGTACGAGTCGCTGGTGGAACTGGGCAACCACGGGCAGGATTTGCCGCAGGTGAAGCTGTACAAGAACAACACCGACTCGAAGGGCCAGTCCTACGGCGCGCACGAGAACTACCTGATTAGCCGCGAGGTTCCGTTCGAGCAGGTGGCGGATGCGCTCCTGCCGTTCTTTGCGACCCGCGCGATTTTCACGGGTGCGGGCCGTGTGGGTATTGGTACGCACGGCGAGGTTCCTGGCTTCCAGATTAGTTCGCGTGCTGATTTCTTTGAGCGCACGATTGGTCTGGAGACCACGATTCGCCGCCCGATTGTGAATACGCGCGATGAGCCGCACGCGGATGAGTCGAAGTACCGCCGCCTGCACGTGATTCCGGCGGACGCGAACCTCTCGCACTATTCGAACCTGTTGAAGTTCGGTACGGCGGCGCTGGTCATGAACCTGATTGAGTCGCACAGCGAGCAGGCTCCGGTGCTGCCGGGTGTGCGTCTGTCCGATCCGGTGGCGGCGATGCACGCGGTCAGCCACGATTTGTCGCTGTCGGTTCAGCTGCCGTTGTCACCTTCTTCGGCGACCCTGCCGAACCCGGTCTCCACGAGTGGTTCCGCGAGCGCCCTGCAGATTCAGCGCGCCTACTATGAGGCGTCCCGTGCGCATGAGGAGTCGAACCCGGCGGGTGTGGATGCTGCGACCGCGCAGATTCTCGACCTGTGGGGCGAGGTTCTGGACGCCCTGGAAACCAACCCGCTCTCGCTGGCTGACCGCCTGGACTGGGTGGCGAAGTATGCGCTGGTGCGCGGTTATGTCGCTCAGGGCGTAGATTATGCGAATCCGAAGTTGAAGGCTTTGGATTTGCAGTACGCTGATATTGACCCGTCGAAGAGCCTGTATCACCGTCTGGTGGCGCGCGGGCGCATGCGCACGCTGTTCTCTGCGGAGCAGGTGGAGCGTGCGACGACTGAGCCGCCGCGTGAGACTCGCGCGTTTTTGCGTGGCACTTTGATGGCGCGTTGGCCGGAGGAGATCCTGGGTATTAACTGGGATACGGTCTCGTGCCGCGGCAGGTATTCGAAAGATCTGACTCGTTTTACGATGATGGAGCCGACCCGCTACGGTGCCGCTGAGGTGGAGCCGCTGCTGGATGAGGTGAACCATTCGGATGCGCTGCTGAGCCGCCTGCGCCAGTAGCGCCTCACAGCCACTAAACCCACATAAACTCATATTCTTCCCCGGGGTGAATACCCCCATTCGGAAGAGTGAAAACCACATAACCCACAGGTAGGGTGCAGTACCCGGGTTGCGGCAGTCGGCGCGCATCGCCTTCGGCAACTTATTTACACACCCTGCCTGACCCCATCACTTGACGTTCAGACCGCCCCTAACCGGTCTGAACAAAACCCTTGAAGGAGAGAACCATGAGCCGCGAACGCATCAGCGCACAGCAGACCGAAACCACCGCAGCCGAGCAGGAGCAGGAACTGACCCTCGCCGCCTCCCACGTGGTTTCTGACGTGAGCGAGGTCGACGACCTGCTCGACGAAATTGACGGCCTGCTCGCTGAGAACGCTGAAGACTTCGTCACCGGCTTCGTCCAGAAGGGCGGCGAGTAACCGACGCACCTGCGCCGGGTCAGCATCATGGAACACCGTATTTTCGGCATTGAAAGCGAATTCGGGCTCAGCTACGTCCCGCACGGGCTCGGTCGGCTGAGCATCGAAGAATCCGCCGCCGCCCTTTTCAAGCCCGTCCTGGATCAGTGGCGTTCAACGAACGTCTTCCTGCCTAACGGTGGCAGGCTCTACCTTGACGTGGGTTCGCACCCCGAGTACGCCTCCGCCGAGTGCGGCAGCATTGATGAGCTGCTCGCGCAGGAACGCGCCGGTGAGTTGCTGTTCGCTGACCTGGCGCGTACCGCCCGCAAGCGCCTGCTCGCTGGTTCGGAGGGTCGCCCCCTCGACGGTGAACTGTACCTGTTCAAGAACAATGTGGATTCGGCGGGCAACTCGTACGGTAGCCACGAGAACTACTTGATCAGCCGTAAGCTGCAGTTCAACGACCTGATTGCCCAGCTCGTGCCGTTCCTGGTGACCCGCCAGATTCTGGTTGGTGCCGGTAAGACCCACCCGAAGGGTGGCCCGGTGCCCGGTTCGACCGACCCGGCGTCCAGCACGGGTGTGCCCTCGTATTCGTTCTCGCAGCGTGCCGACCATATTTGGGAGGCGGCATCCACCTCGACCTCCCGCGCTCGCCCGCTCATTAACACCCGCGACGAGCCGCACGCGGACGCGTCGAAGTTCCGTCGCATGCACGTCATCAACGGCGATTCGAACATGGCGGAGCCTACGACCCTGCTGAAGATTGCCAGCACCGACCTGGTGCTGCGCATGCTGGAGGACCGCTTCCCGGTTACGAGCCTGGATATTGTGTCTGTTCCGGCGGCTCTGCGCGCTATCAGCCACGATCTGACCGGCACCGCGACCTTTGAGACCACGGATGGTAAGCACTACACGGCGTTGAGCGTTCAGCGTCACTACCTGGATGCGGCACGCCAGTACGTGCAGCAGTACGGTGCGCACCACCATCACGTGGAATACGCCCTGGACCTGTGGCAACGCACCCTGGACGCTATCGAGTCCGGCGACTACAGCAGCATTGACACTGAGATTGACTGGGCGATTAAGAAGAAGCTCCTGGACGCGTACATTGCCCGCGCCCGCGCGGCTGGTCAGCCTGCCGATTATGCGAGCGCCCGCATCCGTCAGCTGGATTTGGCGTACCACGACATCGACCCGGAGCGTAGCGTCTTCCACGCGCTGGTTCGTCGCGGTGCGGTCAAGCGAATCCTGCCCGAGGGCGCTGCGGAGGCGGCGAAGACTCAGCCGCCGAACACTCGCGCCACCCAGCGCTCGCGTTTCATTAATGCGGCGGTTGCGGCGGGGGAGCAGTTCACCGTGGACTGGGTGCATTTGAAGCTCAACGCGTACCCGCAGCACACGCTCGTGTGTAAGGACCCGTTCGCTACCGGCAGCGAGGAGCTGGAAGAGGTGCTGAGCCTGCTGGAGTCTAAGGCGCGTCAGCATCAGGAGGCAGCATTCCCGCCGCCCTGCTAAATAGCGCCGCTACGTAGCTTCGCTAAACAGCACCGCCAGAAACGCCCTGATCAGGGGAAACCCGCCAGCGGTCGGGGTTCTCGGGCCTTCGGGAACACCCCGGCCGCAACACAGCCTGAACACAGCTACGTGCCGTAGCATAAAACAGCTAAACCTATACCTGTAAACTGTTCTGTGGCACACGGGCACTCACACGCCCCACTCTCACAGAAAACCCCAGAGGATAACACCATGACCAAACGCTCTAAGCTCACTATCTTTGGTGCCAGCGCGGCAGCTCTTGCGCTCGCACTGTCTGCATGTGGCGCACAGTCCAACAACGGCGACCTGTCTAAGGTGCAGTACACCTTGAAGCACGCGACCGCTGAGCCTGAGGCGTCTTTCGCGACTCCCTTCGCCGCTTCTAGCCCCTCCGCGTACGTGATTGAGGAAGGTAACGGCGAGTCCATCAACGATGGTGACTACGTGCTCGTTGAGGCTGCCGTGTTCAACGGCACCGACGGCAAGCTTAACGGTTCCACTTACTCCAGCGAGCCGATTCTGCTGCCGATTAACGATCAGTTGAAGCAGGCTGCACCGCAGGTGTACGAAACCTTGAAGAAGATTAAGGTTGGCGGTTCTTTCTCGTACACCACCAACGTTCTGCAGCAGCGCAGCACCGCGGGCGTGACCACTACGACCGCTTCGCCCGGCGCCGCAACCAACGTTGAGGTGTACACCGTGAAGACGAAGCTGCCCAAGTACGCAACCGGTAAGGCTGTTGAGGCTGACCCGTCGCTGCCGTCCTTCACCCTGGATGAGTCCACCGGCAAGGCTGAAATTAAGCTGCCCGACAACAAGCCGGAGGTCACCGAGCTGACCGCTAAGACCCTCATCGAGGGCGAGGGCGCCGAGGTCAAGGAAACCGACACCGTGTACGTGCGCTACATTGGCGTGCAGTACTCCGACGGTAAGGTCGTTGACGGCAACTACGACGCCGCCACCCCGATGGGTATCTCTCTGCAGGGCGTTATCAAGGGCTGGACTCAGGGTCTGAAGGGCAAGAAGGTCGGCTCCCGCGTTGAGCTGGTCATCCCGGCGGATCTGGCGTACGGTAACGACACCGGCGGTTCCAAGCCTTCGGGTCCCCTCGTGTTCGTGGTTGATATTCTGGGCGCGGAGGAGAACCCGCAGACCCTGCAGCGTGCTCAGGCTGCTTCTAGCGCGGCTGCTGCGGAGGCGTCCGCCTCGGCAACCGCTGATGCTTCTGCGACCGCAACCCCGGCAGCTACCGCTTCGGCTACCGCACAGTAGCCCGGCACCCACGTTTTTATATAGTGTTTTACACAGCGCTCGCCGCTTATCCTGTATGGGCGGCGGGCGCACCCACTATTTCGATTCATTTCGAACCAATCAAAGGAGACACCCATGTCTTTCGGTCAGCGTAACCTCGACCGCGAAAAGCCTGAAATCGATTTCCCCGAGGGCGACGCCCCCACCGAGCTGGTCATCACCGACCTGATCGAGGGCGCAGGCGCTGAGGTTGTTCCCGGCTCCCGCGTGCTCACCCACTACGTTGGTGTGGCTTTCTCCACCGGTGAAGAGTTCGACGCTTCTTGGAACCGTGGCGAGCCGCTGCCGTTCCAGGTGGGTGTTGGCCAGGTTATCCGCGGCTGGGATGAGGGCCTGCTTGGCATGAAGGTTGGCGGTCGTCGTCGCCTGGAGATTCCCGCCGACATGGCGTACGGTGACCGCGGCGCTGGCTCGGTCATTAAGCCCGGCGAGTCCCTGATTTTCGTGGTGGACCTGCTGGACGTCCGCTAAGGACTAGCCAGGTTCTCGCGCTTCTCACGTAAGACGCGCAGAGACACATAGCCCGGTGCTTTCTCCCGTTTGTGGGAGGGGCGCCGGGCTTTTGTGTACCCACATGCTGAGTAAGTGCCGCGGAACACACACGGTATGATGGAATCATGTCCACCGCAGCTCAGCTTTTCATGACCCTGAACCGCCTCGCCACCGCCGCCGAGGCGCCCGATACCGCAACCCGAACCCAGGGCATCAGCCGCACCGAGCTACTGACCCTGCTCGGTGTCAAGACCCGCGCGAACGGCTCCCTCAGCGAGTCCCAGGAACGCGCCTTTGAGCGAGCCAAGCAGACCCTACGTGATGCCGGCGCGCGCATCACCCACGTGACCACGGATCTGGGGGAGCGCTACCGCCTCGAACCCAGTAAGGCCGCACAGCTGCCCGCATGGAACCCCACCGCCGAAGAATTCCGCCTCATCAACACCATCCTGCGCGGCTGGGAAGGCACAGAACTGCAGGACGACGCCTACCGCATCCTGCGTAAGATTGCGCTGACTAGCGAGAACCTCACCGATGAGGCGCTCGCCGCCGCGAAGATCTTGGACCCGAAGACCGGCAAGCGTCAGCGCGCGAAGAGCCTGTACAGCTACCGTGAGCCCCTTCAGCGCATTTACTTTAGCGATAACCCGCACCTGAACGAGCTGTTCACCGCCTATGCGGAGCGTAAGACGGTCACGTTCACCTACCAGACTGCCGCCGGTGCGACCCGCACCCAGGAGAAGGTCAGTGTTGCCGGTATTGGTTACCGTTACGGCACCTGGTACTTTGTCGGCTACTACACCGAGAGCTCGGAGCGTAAGGAGTACACGTTCCGCGCCAGCCGCATTCAGAAGCTCACGATGCTTTCGCGTATCGATTCGACCCCCATCAACGCGACCTTCAACGCCAAGAACTGGCTTGAAGACATTCAGGGATACGAAGAGTACCTGTCCGTCGTGGAGGTCAACGCCGATTCCACGCTTTCGGCGCCCTTTACCGTGCCCTCGTACGGCACGATTGATAGCGCCGTGGCGGCGACCAGCTACAGCTGCGTTATCGAGCCACCCGCTGATTCAGCCTCTGCTGATTCGGGTTCCGAGGTTGCGCCCACCCGCCAGCGTGATAGCTACGCCGCCCAGCAGCAGCTCTTGCGCACCCTCACCGATCTGCACAGCGGCGCGGTCGAGGACCCCGGCACCTGGAGCAAGATTGACCAGCGTAACCGCAATAATGTCCTTGATGCCCTCGTCGACCTGATTCTGGGCCTGCACCGTGCCGACCGCTGGGCGAGCGCCCACGATGAAGAACCCATGCCGTTGAACCAGCTCAACGCCCTCTACAGTGTGGACACCGACAAAAACCGCGACCTCGGCAAGACAATCATTCCCGAGATTTTCGCGCAGGTAGACACCGTACCTTTCGACGCCGACCCCAAGGATCCGGACGCACTCAAGCCCAGCTACATTAACCTGCTGCCGGACTTTGGCGGCGCAACCCCGCACACCCTACTGGACTACGCGCGCCTCACCGACACTGAGCTCGCCATTCTGGTTTTCACCCTGTCTGCCGCAGATATTCTGCACCCGGCGGATGCGCGCCTGGGCAGTATCCGTGAGGCGCTCGCCGCCGCGTACCCGAATGCGCCTGTCTACGCGCAGCACCTGTGTTTCGCACCCGAGGAACCGCTGCTGCAGGAGGCGACCGCCGCCTTGAGCAGCGGCAACGCCGTGACGATTGGTTACGGTACCTCTGAGCGTGCCGCTGACCGCCTGGTCGACCCGTATGCGCTGGTGTTGCACCGCGATCACATGTACCTGCATGCGTGGTGCCGTACCGCTGAGGAACGCTACTATGCCGCGCGCGGTGAAGAAGTGCCCGAGTATGTACCCGAGGCTTTTGCTCACGCAGAAGCGAATAGCGAGGCAACGGACAGTGAGGCGGGGGAGAAGGAACCCAATTTCTGGCGTAACTTCCGCCTCACCCGCATCAACCACATCCACGAGGCGGGTGCGGGTCGTACCCACCCGGTCACCGGGGACACCGTGCCGAACTGGCACGCGCAGCAGCACAGCACCCAGACCAACCCCTTTGCTGAGCTGCGCATTCACCCGACCGAGCATATTCCCAGCGGTGAACCGCTCGATACCCTCACCGCAACGTACATACGTCGAAGCACCCACCACGTGAAGAAGGCTTCACGCACCCAGTACGTGCGCATCCACTACTACAACAACGCCCACGGTGCCGGCGATAAGAACATCCTCGATACCGTCATCGCGCACCGAGGTGCCCTGGAGCTCATCGGCCCGGCGCACCTGCGTGCGGCGCTGCTTGAGCAGTTGCGCATCCTCAACGCGAGTAGCCGCAGGGGTGCGTCTGTAGATGTGCCTGCAGGTGTGCCCGCAGAAAATTAGCACTTCACCCACAAGCAAAAACGCCCTAAAAACCCTTCCAAGGGGCCAAAACATTAACCTAAAACTTGTATAATGGTGCTCATGTCTTGGTGGTT
>NZ_CAJZIE010000026.1:0-27563 GCF_916049665.1 uncultured Rothia sp.
CTCATCCCGGCAACTCTGGGTATTTTCCTCATTGCAGGTCCGCTCCTCGGGCTTTTCATTAATATTCCCTGGAGTCAGCTGGGTACCATCTTTACCCCGCAGGTTCTCGGGGCTGCCAACCTCTCTCTCAGCACCGCTACCGCATCGACCCTGATTTGCGGTATTCTCGGTGCACCCCTGGCGCTCGTGCTCTCCAAAGTGCTCAACCGCTCGCGGATGCACCGCTTCGGGTCGGTCCTCTACGCCATCATCTACACCCCGGTGATTCTCTCACCGGTCGTCTCCGGCCTTGGGCTGCTCTTCTTCTGGGGACGTAAAGGCATGATCGGCACCTACCTCTACCAGGCAGGATTCTCTATTCCCTTCACCTCGAACGCGGTGATTATCGCCCAGGTCTTCGTTGCGTTGCCTTTCTTCGTTGCCACCGCGGTCACCACCCTGCAGGCTATTCCCCGCGACTATGAAGAAATCGCTCTCGTTGAAGGCGCCGGACCGGCAGAGACCACCTTTAAAGTGCTCCTGCCCCTCGCCGCGCCCGGCCTTGCGACTGCTTTCCTACTTTCCTTCGCTCGCGCGCTTGGCGAGTACGGCGCAACCGTCACCTTCGCAGGCAATGTGCAAGGCAAAACCCAAACCATACCCCTCGCCATTGACCTAGCCATCAACAGCAGCGACATCCCCAGCGCCCTCGGAAGCGCGCTAATTCTCATCAGCCTCTACCTGGGAATCTTCGGTGTCCTCGGTCTAGCTCGCGCCCTCAAAAAACTGCGCGAAAGCACCCGATAAAACCGGCCCGTCCCAAGGAACCGCAGCGCCATCTGAAGACTATTAGGCGAAACTGCGTTTACCAGCTCACAACCGCACCCGTACACTGTTCTTAACTATTGCCGCACGATTGGAACCGCCATGATTTCCCCCGAATTCAACGGAACCCCCACCACCGAGGAATACCGCGCCTACCTGGCGCTACTGTTGCGTGAGGTTTTCATCGGTACTGCAGAAACGGTTCCGCTTTACCATGCGGCAGGGCGTATCCTCGCGCAGGATGTTACCGCGCGCATGGACGTACCCAGCTTCGACAACTCCCAAATGGACGGCTACGCCCTCACCGCGGCAGCCGTTGACCGAGAAGATCGTATCTTCACCGTCGGACGAGAAATCCCCGCAGGACGCCCCCTGCAACGTTCCCGATCCTCTGACGACCTCACCTACCCCATCATGACCGGCGCACCCATTCCCAAGGGCTACGATGCGGTTATTCCGGTGGAGCAATCAGAACGCATCGAATACCCCGACCTGCCCGAATCCTTCGGCCGACCCAGTGAAAAGGTGAAGCTTGCCACCGGTAAGCCCGGACAGTTCGTCCGCCGCCGCGGCGAAGATGTCGTCGTTGGTCAGCTTCTGGCGCGTGCAGGTCAGCGCATCACCCCCGCCCTGCTGGGCGCGCTCGCCTCCCAGGGTTATGCGCGCCTGACCGTCGCGGCGGGTCCCCGCGTGCTCGTGTGCACCGGCGGTGACGAGATCCTCTCCGGTGTTGAAGAAGACGGAAGCGCCACCACTCAGGAACTCGCTCAGGGCCAGATTTTTGATGCCAACGGCCCCATGCTCACCGCCATGCTCCGCGAAGATGGAGCTGAGGTGCGTCGCATCGCAATTGGCGATAACCCCATCGAGCTGCTGCACCGCCTCACGGCAGAGTACGAGAGCTTTGCTCCTGACATTATCATCACCTCCGGAGGCATCAGTCACGGCAAATATGAGGTGGTCCGTAACGCTATTGCTAAGGCGCATGAAGCGGATATCCTGGTGCCCGTATCCTGGTTCGGCCACGTCAGCCAGCAGCCCGGCGGACCGCAGGGCGTAAACGTTCTCGATTTCAAGGGCCACCGCGTGCCCATGATTTCCTTCCCCGGTAACCCGGTGAGTACCCTCATTTCGTACGCGCTGATTCTGCGCCCCTACCTGCGTGCCGGCGGCCCCTACGGTGTGCCTCACGCTGTGGCTTCTGAACAGGCAACGCTGAACAACGCACCCCGAGGCGTGCTCGTCACCGACACCCCGCTCACCGCACCGGCGACCAAGCGCCAGTTCCTGCGCGGTACCCTCGCCATGGTCGAGGTAGAACCCGGAACCTACCGGGTAGAGCTCTACCCGGACATCCTTTCAGGCTCGCACCTGCTGCACCGCGCCGCCCAGGCGGATGTGCTCATTGAGCTGGCGCCCGGAACCACCTACACCGGGGGAGAGGCTGTGCCTTACCACCGCATCCGCCTCACCGATAACTAAGCGAAACACTACCTCCGCATTGTTCCTTGTCTGATAGACAAGGAATAATTGAGACTCACCTATTACGATTCGCGGCAGAAGAACACCGCCAGAAGCCAGGAGAAACGATGACCTCTACCTCGCAGCCCAACCAGGAACTGACCCACGTGCGCGCCGACGGCTCGGCACACATGGTGGACGTTACGGAGAAGTCAGTCACCACCCGCACCGCCCTGGCTGAAGCAACCGTACGCACCCGCGAAGACGTCATCGCCATGATTTTTGACGCCGACCTGCCCAAGGGCGACGCACTGCCCGTCGCACGCGTCGCCGGCATCATGGGCGCTAAGCGCACCCCGGAAATCATTCCCCTCTGCCACCCACTGCCCCTGGGCAAGATCACGGTCGACTTCGAGCGCGGCACCGACTTCGTGCGTATTGAAGCATCCGTGAAGACCCGCGGCGTGACCGGTGTGGAGATGGAGGCGCTCACTGCCGTCTCCTCGGCGGCACTGACCGTGTTCGACATGATTAAGGCAGTCGATAAGCACGCCGTTATTACCGATATTCGTGTTCTGGAGAAGAGCGGCGGCAAGTCCGGCGACTGGTCTGTCCGCGAGGACTCCTAAGCTCCGGCGGAACACCGCCCCATCGCCATCTGGTAAATACAGAAAAGGAATTCCAATGAGTAGCGAAGACTACACCATGCCGGAGAACCTGACCGGCCTGGTTATTGTTGCATCGACCCGTGCGGCGCGTGGCGTGTACGAGGATAAGTCCGGCCCCATCGCCGTGGAGTGGCTGCGCTCGCGCGGCTTCGACACCCCGGACGCTGTGGTCATTGAAGACCGCGATATCGTCGAGTACTTCAACACCTTGGTCACCGAGGGGAAGAAGAACGGCACCTTGCCGACCTTCATCCTGACTAGTGGCGGCACCGGCCTGAACTCTGACGACCAGACCGTGGAGGCGGTACGCCCCCACCTGGACAAAGAAGTTCCCGGCATCATGCACGCTTTCTGGATGAACGGTCTGAAGAACGTTCCTGCAGCCGTGCTTTCGCGCGGCGTGGCGGGCGTAATTGACCGTACCTTCGTGATGACCCTGCCCGGTTCGCGCGGTGGTGTGAAGGACGGCGTGGCAACCCTCGACCCGCTCGTTGAGCACATTTGCCGCCAGATGGAGGACTACCATGACCACTAAGCCGCAGAACGAAGAATCCCTGGATCATTCGGGTGCGCACGGTGCTGAGCCGAGCGGCTCGACCGTGGTGTTCACCGATATTACGGAGGCGCCCCTGGAGCCGCTGTACGCGGCGGCGAAGGCTGAGGTCATGACCGACGCTATGGGTGCCCTGGTGATTTTTGACGGCATTGTGCGCAACCACGATCACGGTAGCGCGGTGCGTGGGCTGTCCTATAGCGCGCATCCGCAGGCTCGTGAGTATATTGCCGAGGTCGCCGCCGAGGTTGCCGCTGAGCTGGATGGCGTGCGCCTGTGGGCTGTGCACCGCGTGGGCTCGATTGCTATTGGTGAGTCGGCTCTGACCGTGATGGCGGCGGCGGCTCACCGCGGCCGTGCGTTTGATGCCTGCGAGCTGGTTGCCGACCGCGTGAAGGCTCGTGTGCCGATTTGGAAGGAACAGGAACTGCTCGATGGAAGCATCGAGTGGGTTGGCGTGGATACTTCGCCCGCTTAGCCCTCTGAATATTCTGATATCTCTATATAAGCCTGTCAGGGGGATTTCTCTCGGGCAGGCTTATTCTCCTTGAGGCTTGGATTCCAGAAATCTCAAGCCGCCTCTACTACGTGACTCGAGGAATCCCTATGTCTTCTCAGCCTTCAACCGGCGCGAGCGAGCTCTCTGCCGCTGAGCGTGCGTTCTATTCTCGTCAGCTGATCCTGCCCGAAATGGGGTATGAGGCTCAGCTGGCGCTCAAGGGCGCGCGTGTGGTGGTGCTGGGCGCTGGCGGTTTGGGCGCTCCCGCACTGCTGTACCTGGCGGGTGCCGGAGTCGGTCAGATTGTGGTGGTGGATGACGACTTCGTGGATGCCTCGAATCTGCACCGCCAGGTGATTCATACGCATGCCAGGGTGGGCAATTCTAAGGCTGAGTCTGCCGCTGAGTCCTTGCGCTCGCTGAATCCTTTTATTGAGGTGTTGCCGGTGCGTGAGCGCCTGACGGAGGCGAATGTTGATGAGCTTCTGTCTGGCGCTGATTTGGTGCTGGATGGTAGCGATAATTTTGAGTCGCGCTATGTGGTGTCGGCAGCGGCGGCGCGTGCAGGGATTCCGCATGTGTGGGCTGCGATTCTTGGCTTTGATGCGCAGTTGAGTGTGTTTTGGGCGGGGCACGGCCCGGTGTACGAGGATTTGTATCCTCATGCTCCTGCTGCCGGTAGTGTGCCGTCGTGTAGTACTGCCGGTGTGGTGGGTGCCATGGCTGGCGTGGTGGGTGCTGCGATGGCCATGGAGGCGGTGAAGCTGCTGACCGGGGTGGGGGAGCCGCTCATGGGTGAGGTTGGCCTATATTCGGCGTTAAGCGGGAGGTGGGAATATATACCTCTTGTAGCTAGCGTGCAAGCTGTACCTAAGAAAAGTGTTGTTTTGCCCCAAGAAGCGAGCCAGAAGCCCAAAAATTCTGTAACAATTCGTAATATTTCTCAGGATTTTACAAGCCCTTCTATCGACTCGAAGCCCCGCTCAATGAGTGCTCAGGACCTTAAAAAGATGTCATCGGGTGAAAATATTGCCCTTTTGGACGTTCGTGAGCGGGTGGAATTCGATGCTTTTGCGATTGAGGGGGCTATCAATCTGCCCCTCACCGAACTGCTTGAAGCAGCTCGAAGCGGCACTCTAAAGGCCCTGATTGAGCGTAAAATCCCCGCAAATGCCCAGAAAATCGTTATTTACTGCACTGGATACACCCGAACGGTCGAGGCAGCTCGTGAAATAGCGCCCCTGGAGGAGCGTTCTGTGTACATGCTTGAGGGTGGAATTTCCGCCTGGCTTACGGTCTAAAACACCCTTATTTCGTATGAATTAGGCAAGGTTTTTATCTCGTATTTTCCATGCCAATTTTCAGATATATTGGGCAGTATGGAACAAGCATCACAGATTAAGGGCCCGGACGGCCCCCTTACCGATCAGCTGATCAAGTTCGGTAAGTTCTTCTCCCGCTGGGATGAGACTGAAGACGGCCGCGCCGTCTTCCGTGAAGGCGGCCGCGAAGGTGACGCCTTCTACCGCGACCGTTGGAGCCACGATAAGGAAGTTCGCTCTACCCACGGCGTGAACTGCACCGGCTCCTGCTCCTGGAAGGTGTACGTCAAGGACGGCATTATCACCTGGGAAGCACAGGAAACCGACTACCCCTCGGTTGGTCCCGACCGCCCCGAGTATGAGCCCCGCGGCTGCCCCCGCGGTGCAGCATTCTCGTGGTACACCTACTCTCCCACCCGCGTTAAGTACCCCTACGTTCGCGGTCTCCTGCTGGAGATGTACCGCGAAGCGAAGGCAATCCACAACGATCCCGTGGACGCCTTCCACTCCATCGTGTCCGACCCCGCCAAGCGTGCACGCTACGTGAACGCACGCGGTAAGGGTGGTCTGGTGCGCTCGACCTGGGCTGAGGCTCTCGAGCTGATGGCTGCTGCTCACGTGCACACCATCAAGTACTACGGTCCCGACCGTAACACCGGCTTCACCCCGATTCCGGCAATGTCTATGGCTTCCTTCAGCGCGGGTGTTCGCTACATCCAGCTGACCGGCGGCGTCATGACCAGCTTCTACGACTGGTACGCTGACCTCCCCGTGGCTTCCCCGCAGGTCTTCGGCGACCAGACCGACGTTCCCGAGTCCGGCGACTGGTGGGACGCTGCATACCTCATCATGTGGGGTGCAAACGTTCCGCTGACCCGTACCCCGGACGCTCACTGGGTCTCCGAGGTTCGCTACCGCGGTACCAAGGTTGTCACCGTGAGCCCCGACTACGCCGACAACACCAAGTTCGCTGATGAGTGGCTGCCCGCACAGGCAGGTACCGACGCGGCACTGGCAATGGCGATGGGCCATGTCATCCTCAAGGAGAACTACGTCGACCAGCGTGTCGAGTTCTTCGAAGATTTCTCCGTGACCTACACCGACCTCCCCTTCCTGGTCACCCTGGAAACCCGTGAAGACGGCGTTAAGGTCCCCTCCAAGTTCCTGACCGCAGCTAAGCTCGCAGGCGAGGCTGAGCAGGCTAACGCTGACTTCAAGCCCGTCCTGATGGACCGCGAGACCGGTGAGGTCTTCGTGCCCAACGGCACCATGGGTCACCGTTACGCTCAGGAAGACCAGGGCAAGTGGAACCTGGACCTGCAGGGTCGTAAGCCGATTCTGTCGATTCGCGACCTGCCCCAGGGTCAGACTGCAGCTGCAGAGATCAAGATGCCGACCTTCGACAACCCGAAGGGTCACGGCGACGTCATTACCCGCGGTGTGCCCGTAGCCTACGTTGAAGGCCACGAAGTCACCACCGTCTTCGACATCATGCTTGCACAGTACGGTGTGGGCCGTGAAGGCCTGCCCGGTACCTGGGCTAAGGACTACGAGGACTGGAACGTTCAGAACACCCCGGCATGGCAGGAGCAGATTACCTCTGTCCCCGCCGAGGCTGTTATCCGCGTCGCCCGCGAGTTCGCCAAGAGTGCCCTGGATTCCGGTGGCCGCTCCATGATTATCTTCGGTGCGGGTATCTGCCAGTGGTACCACGCTGACACCACCTACCGCGCTATCCTCGCCCTGCTGAACCTGACCGGTTGCCAGGGTCGTAACGGCGGCGGTTGGGCTCACTACGTGGGCCAGGAGAAGGCACGTCCGCTGACCGGTCTGACCAACATTGCGAACGCTCTGGACTGGAGCCGCCCGCCGCGTCACATGATCGGTACCGGCTTCTGGTACATGCACACTGACCAGTTCCGTCAGGACGCATACTCCACCGACTACCTGCAGTCCCCGCTGGCTAAGGGCGAGCTGCGCGACGTTCACACTGCTGACGTTGTGGCACGTTCTACCCGTATGGGCTGGATGCCGTTCTACCCGCAGTTCCCCGAGAACTCGCTGGACCTGGCAGACAAGGCAGAGCAGGCTGTGGCACGCGGCGAGGCTACCTCGAACGCGGACTACATTGCGAAGCGTCTGAACTCTGGCGACCTGGAGTTCTCCGTTGAGGACGTTGACAACCCCGTCAACTGGCCTCGTACCCTGACCCTGTGGCGTTCGAACCTGTTCGGTTCCTCCGCTAAGGGTGAGAGCTACTTCCTGAAGCACCTGGTCGGCAGCATGGACAACGTCCAGGGCTCCGATTCGGAGAAGCTGCCGAACGAAGTGAAGTGGGTTGACGACGCACCTCAGGGCAAGCTGGACCTGCTGGTCACCTCGGACTTCCGTATGACCTCCACCACCCTGCTGTCTGACATTGTTCTGCCGACTGCTACCTGGTACGAGAAGCACGATATCTCCTCGACCGATATGCACCCGTTCCTGCACGCGTTCTCCCCGGCAATTGACCCGCCGTGGGAGGCAAAGACCGACCACGAGACCTTCAAGGCACTGGCGTACGAGTTCAGCCGCCTGGCTAAGAAGCACCTCGGCGTCCGTAAGGACATCGTTTCGGTCCCGCTGCTGCACGACACCCCCGGCCAGATTGCTCAGCCCGGCGGTCACGCACCCGACTGGAAGAACACCCCCGGTATGGTGGGCGTGCCCGGCAAGAACATGCCGAACTTCGTCACTGTCGAGCGTGACTACGGCGCACTGTACGACATGTACACCACCGTTGGCCCGCTGTTCGACAAGCTCGGTGCTACCACCAAGTTCGTGACTTACGACCTGAAGGACGAAGTCGCGAAGATGGCTAAGGAATTCGGTGTGATGGATTCCGGTAAGGGCGCTGGCCGCCCGGCACTGGACACTGATGTGAAGGTCTCTGAAGCAATCCTGATGATTTCCGGTACCTCTAACGGTGAGGTTGCTGTCAAGGGCTTCAAGGAGCTTGAGAAGCAGACCGGTCTGCACCTGATGGACCTGGCAGAAGGTAACGAGGAACGTCGTATTACCTTCCCCATGACCCAGGCCGCACCGCAGCCCGTGATGACCTCCCCCGAGTGGTCTGGTTCGGAGACCGGCGGCCGCCGTTACGCTCCGTTCACCGTCAACATCGAGAAGAAGAAGCCGTTCCACACCCTGACCGGCCGTATGCACTTCTTCCTCGACCACGACTGGATGCACGAGATGGGCGAGGCTCTGCCGATTTACCGTCCGCCGCTGGATATGACCGGCCTGTACAACGAGCCCGAGCTCGGTACTACCGATGGTGTTTCGGTTGCTGTTCGCTACCTGACCCCGCACAACAAGTGGGCAATTCACTCGCAGTACTTCGACAACCACTACATGCTGAGCATGTTCCGTGGTGGTCCGACTGCGTGGATGAGCCCGCAGGACGCTGAGAAGATCGGCGTCAAGGACGGCGAGTGGATTGAGTGTGTGAACAACAACGGTGTCTTCGTCGGCCGTGCGGTTGTTTCGCACCGTATGCCCGAGGGCGTCTGCTACGTCCACCACGCTCAGGAGCGTACTGTGAGCCCGAAGTCTGAAGTCACCGGTAAGCGCGGTGGTATTCACAACTCGGTGACCCGTATTCTTCTGAAGCCCACCCACATGATTGGTGGCTACGCTCACCAGGCGTTCGCCTTCAACTATCTTGGACCGACCGGTAACCAGCGAGACATCGTCTCGTACATCCGTCGCCGTAAGTCCCAGGAGGTAACTTTCTAATGCGCGTTATGGCACAAGTTGCTATGGTGATGGCGCTCGATAAGTGCATCGGCTGCCACACCTGCTCCGTGACCTGTAAGCAGGCATGGACGAACCGAGCCGGTACCGAGTACGTCTGGTTCAACAACGTTGAGACTCGTCCCGGTCAGGGTTACCCCCGCCGTTACGAGGATCAGGAGAAGTGGAAGGGCGGCTGGGTTCTGAACAAGCGCGGTCGTCTGGAGCTCAAGAGCGGTAACCGCTTCCAGAAGCTCTTCACGATCTTCGCGTCCCCGATTCAGCCCGAGCTGAACGACTACTACGAGCCCTGGACCTACGATTACCAGAACCTGACCAGTGCTCCTCTGGGTGATGACTTCCCGGCTGCTAAGCCTGTCTCCCTCATCACCGGTGAGGACACCAAGGTCGAGTGGGGTATGAACTGGGACGACAACCTGGCTGGTGCGACCGAGTACGGTCACCTGGACCCGCTGGTTGAGAAGGTTCGCAAGAAGGCTGAGGACAAGATTAAGTTCGAGTTCGAGCAGACCTTCATGTTCTACCTGCCTCGTATTTGTGAGCACTGCCTGAACCCCTCCTGCATGGCTTCTTGCCCCTCTGGCGCTATCTACAAGCGTGCTGAGGACGGCATCGTTCTGGTTGACCAGGATCGTTGCCGCGGTTGGCGTCAGTGCATCACCGGTTGCCCCTACAAGAAGGTGTACTTCAACCACAAGACGGGTAAGGCTGAGAAGTGTACCTTCTGCTACCCCCGTATTGAGGCTGGTATTCCGACCGTGTGTGCTGAGACCTGTGTTGGTCGTATGCGCTACATCGGCATCTTCCTCTACGATGCAGACCGCGTGACTGAGGCTGCTTCGGTTGAGGACGAGAAGGATCTCTACGAGGCTCAGCTGTCGCTGATGCTTGATCCTTCGGATCCGGCTGTGATTGAGCAGGCTCGTAAGAACGACATCCCCGATGCGTGGATTACTGCAGCTCAGAAGTCGCCCGTGTACAAGCTGGCGAAGGAGTGGAAGGTGGCTCTGCCCCTGCACCCCGAGTACCGCACCATGCCCATGGTTTGGTACGTGCCGCCGCTGTCGCCGATCGTTGACCTGCTCAAGGAGCAGGGCCACGATGCAGAGAACAGCAACAACCTGTTCGGCGCTATTGAGTCTCTCCGTATTCCGGTTGAGTACCTGGCTGAGCTGTTCACCGCTGGTGACACTGAGGTTGTTACTAACGTTCTGCGCCGCCTGGCTGCGATGCGTTCGTACATGCGTGACATCAACCTCGGTGGCGAAGGCAACGAGGAGATTGCTCAGGCAGTTGGCATGACCGGTCAGCAGGTGTACGAGATGTACCGCCTGATGGCTATCGCTAAGTACAACGAGCGTTACGTCATTCCGAAGGCTCACATGGAGGACGCCCACAACCTTGAGGAAATGGGTTGCTCCCTGAGCGTGGATGGCGGACCCGGCATGTACGGCGATGCGTTCAACGACATGGAGGGTCGCCCGACCCCCGTGTCCACCGGTGTCTACGAGGCTAACAACAAGGTCAGCTTGTTCAGCTGGGACGGTTCTTCCCGTCCTGACGGCCTCTTCCCGAATACCACCGGAAAGAAGTAATAAGTGGCTGGATTCTTTTCCAAGCTCATGGGCAAGGCCGGTTCCGAGGCTGCTGTCTCGGAGCCGGCTCAGCCGGAGAATCCGTTCGATATCGATTACGGTCCCGGCGAGGATAAGGACTCGGTGATCTACCAGGTGAGCGGTATGCTCCTGGGCTACCCCGATGAGGAAACTCTGAAGGTTCTGCCTGAACTGGTTGAGATTACCGCTTCCACCCAGGATGAGGCTTTCATTGCTGCCGTTGATGCGGTTCAGCAGTGGCTGACTTCGAAGGACCTGGAGGATGTGCAGTCCGAGTACGTGCAGGAATACGACCTTTCGCGTCGTCACTCTCTGCATCTGTCCTACTGGACCGACGGCGATACCCGCCGCCGTGGTGAGACTCTTCTGCGTTTCAAGCAGATGTACCGCGACTCCGGTATGTTGACCGTTTTGAACGGTGAGCTTCCGGACTACCTGCCGCTGGTGCTGGAGTTCTGTGCGTTGGTGGATCGCCGTAAGGGTCGTTCCGCTTTGCAGGCGTACCGTCCGTCCCTTGAGCTTCTTCGTCTGTCCATGAAGGACGGAAATCTGCCCCACTACGGGTTGTTGCAGAGCATCTGCGATACCCTCCCTGGCGTCTCTCCGCAGACTCAGGAGGAGGTCCAGAAGATGGCTGGCTACGGCCCTCCCGTCGAGACTGTTGGCTTGAATGGTTACGCTGATCATCAGCTGCTCCAGCAGGCTTCGGCTCGTTCTAACTAGTTTTATCCCTTGTGAGGAGACAACACGTGTACGTACTTGCTTCTGAGAACGCAGGACATGCTGCACAGGCTGTAGCCGATCCGGGTATTGTTGACATCCTGCTGTGGGGCGTTCTGCCCTATGTTGCACTGGTCGTTCTGATTGGTGGCACCATTTGGCGTTACCGTACTGACCAGTATGGATGGACTACCCGCTCGTCCCAGGTCTATGAATCGAAGCTGTTGCGCATCGCTTCGCCCCTGTTCCACTACGGTCTCGCTGCCGTTTTCCTTGGTCACGTTGGTGGCCTGGTGGTTCCTAAGTTCCTGACTGACTTCGTCGTTTCGGATGAGACTTACCACATTGTGGCGTTGGTTGGCGGTTCTGTTGCTGCTGTCGCAACCATTATTGGTATGTTCGTTCTGATTGGTCGCCGTGTTTCGAACTCTCGTGTTCGTTCGGCTACCACTCGTAATGACGTTTTCATGTATGTCGTTTTGGTCCTGGTGATTCTCGCCGGTACTGCGGCTACTCTGATTTCGGCAGTGAACCCCTCGGGCGGTCTGCCTCCGGTGAATGGTCACGAGGTTCACTTCAACTACCGTGAGACCATTTCTGTGTGGTTCCGTTCGCTGTTCTACTTCCACCCTGAGGTGGCTCTGATGGTGAATATTCCTGTGGCTTTCAAGATTCACATCGTGGTGGCTATGGTTCTGTTCATCATTTGGCCGTTTACCCGCCTGGTGCATGCACTGACTGTGCCTCTGCACTACCTCTTCCGCCCCTACACCGTCTACCGTTCTCGTGGCGGCCAGCGTGTTGGTGCACGTCGAGGTTGGGACCCGGTAGGCACTCTCCCGCGTGAGCGCGCCGACCGCTAATACACATATCCATATTGCAAAAGAGGAAATATGAGCACCCCTGCTGCACCGAGCTACGACCTGAAGAAGGGTCAGCTCCGTAACGTTCTGCTGGCAACCTTCGCCTCGACCATTGGCTTCTGGGCATGGACCATCGTCGGCCCGCTTGCAAAAATGTATGCCAAGCAGATGCACCTGGACGCTGGTATGACTAGTGTTCTGGTCGCTATGCCGATTTTCATCGGCGCTATCGGCCGTATTCCCGCTGGTGGTCTGACTGACCGCTACGGTGGTCGTATTATGTTCACCGCTGTTCTGGCGATTAGCGCACCCCTGGTCTTCCTGGTTGGTGTTGCTGGTCAGATGAACTCGCTGCCCATGCTGCTTGTTGTGGCGTTCTTCCTGGGTATTGCGGGTACCGTGTTCGCTGTGGGTATTCCCTTCAGTGCCGCATGGTATGACGCTTCCAAGAAGGGTTTTGCGACCGGTGTGTTCGGTGCCGGCATGGTGGGTACTGCAATTTCTGCATTCGCTACCCCCCGCCTGGTGCAGGGTATTGGTTACTTCCAGACTCACGTTCTGATTGCTGTTATCTGTGCTGTAACCGCTGCTATCTCTTTCTTCTTCTTGAAGGATTCTCCGGCAACCATCGGCCGTGAGGTTACTCCGCTGATGCCGAAGATTGTTCAGGCATTCAAGGTGAAGACCACTTGGCAGCTGTGCTTCCTCTACGCTGTTGTGTTCGGTGCGTTCGTGGCATTCTCGAACTACCTGCCTACTTACCTGAGCAACATCTACAACTTCAACGCTAACGACGCTGGTATGCGTGCGGCTGGCTTTGCGGTTGCTGCTGTGATTGCTCGTCCCTTCGGTGGTGTGCTGGCTGATAAGTTCGGTCCGAAGATTATCACCCTCATCTCCCTGGGTGGTGTGGTGATCCTGGCAGTTATTACCGCGTTCCAGCCTGATGCTGAGCACGTGTATGGTGCTGTTTTCATCCTGATGGCTGCTCTTCTGGGTCTGGGTCACGGCTCGGTCTTCGGCTGGGTGGCTCGTGCGGCTGATCCGAAGAACGTTGGTGCGGTGTCCGGTGTGGTTGCTGCTGCTGGCGCTCTGGGTGGTTTCTTCCCGCCGCTGGTGATGGGCGCAACCTACAACCAGACTGAGAACAACTACTTCATCGGCCTGATGTTGCTGGCTGTGACTGCGGCTCTGGCTTTCCTGTCGGCATTCCTGGTGCCGCACGGTGGCAAGCCCAACCACGCTAAGTAGGGTCTTCTGATACATCCTTCTGTGGGGTGTATGTGAAGTTTGCTTTGGCTGAGTCCGGCTCGTTTTCTCTTCGGAGAGGACGAGCCGGACTTTGTGCTTTTCAGCTGTTTTTCGTCTAACGGGGTGGGCTTTGGTGGGGGAGAAGAGTTTGATGTTTGGGCATGTCGAATGTTGGTAAAGCTAGCGAAACTTTGTGGAGATGTGGGACACTTAAAGTGTTCGACTCGTCGCAATAGCGCGACGTGACCCCTCTACGGTTTGCGCCGACCAATAGGAGAATCCTATGTCCTTTATTGATCGTCATCTCGGCCCCCGTTCCGCAGACGCAGAGCAGATGCTCGAAACCCTGGGATACTCTTCCCTGGATGCGTTGATGGACGCTGTCGTTCCTTCCCAGATTCGCCTTGATGGCGAATTGCAGTTGCCTGCTCCGCTGTCGGAGCATGAGGCTCAGGCAAAGATTGCCGGCTATGCTGCGAAGAATAAGGTTCTTGCCCAGATGATTGGTGCCGGATACTACGATGCTGTAACTCCCGCCGTTCTGCGCCGTAATATTCTGGAAAACCCCGGTTTCTACACTTCTTACACCCCGTACCAGGCTGAGATTTCTCAGGGTCGTCTGGAGGCTCTGCTGAACTTCCAGAACACCGTGATGGAGCTGACCGGCCTGGAGATTGCAAACTCCTCCCTGCTGGATGAGGCATCCGCAGTAGCTGAGGCAGCTGTCATGATGCACCGTGCGAACCGCAAGGTGAAGAACGGCTTCTTCGCGATTGACTCCCGTTGCCTGCCTCAGGTTATTTCGGTGACTCGCGGCCGTGCAGAGATGCTCGGCATTCCCTTCGTCATTACTGATTTCTCTGAGGGCCTGCCCGAGGGCGACCTGTACGGTATCGTCCTGGCGTACCCCGGCAATGAAGGCGATATTCGCGATATTGAGCCGCTGATTAAGGCCGCTAAGGAGCGTAACGCCCTGGTCACTGTGGTCGCTGACCTGCTGGCTCTGACCCTGCTGAAGTCTCCGGGTGAGCTGGGCGCTGATATCGCTGTGGGTAACACTCAGCGTTTCGGTCTGCCCTTCTTCTTCGGTGGCCCCCACGCTGCTTACATGGCTGTTCACAAGGGTATGGAGCGTACCATGCCTGGCCGTCTGGTGGGTGTTTCTAAGGATTCGGCTGGTAAGCCTGCGTACCGTCTGGCTCTGCAGACTCGTGAGCAGCACATCCGCCGTGAGAAGGCTACTTCCAATATTTGTACTGCTCAGGCTCTGCTGGCTATTGTTGCTGGCGCTTACGCGATGTACCACGGTCCTGAGGGCCTGCGCGCTATCGCGAACCGCCTGCACACCAACGCTGCTCGTGTTGCTACTGCGTTGAAGGCTGCGGGTTACGGTATTGCTCACGATACTTTCTTCGACACCGTCGTGGTGGAGGCTGCTGGCCGCGCCGATGAGCTGGTTGCGAAGGCTCTGGAAGCTGGCGTGAACATCCGCCGCTTCGATGAGAACCGCGTTGGTATTTCCGTGGGTGAGTCTCACGGTGAGGAACTGCTCAAGAGCCTGGTTGAGGCTCTGGGCGGCACCCTGGGTGAGGCAGACGCACAGTACGACCTGCCCGCTGAGTTGCTGCGTACCGATGACTACATGCAGCACCCGATTTTCCACAAGTACCGCTCCGAGACCGAGATGATGCGCTACCTGCGTCACCTCGCTGATAAGGACCTGGCACTTGACCGCACCATGATTCCGCTGGGTTCGTGCACCATGAAGCTGAACGCGGCTGCTGAGATGGAGCCCATCTCCTGGCCTGAGTTCGCGAACATTCACCCGCTGGTCCCGGAGAATCAGGCTGAGGGCTGGCACGAGCTGATTAAGGATCTGAGCGAGTGGCTGGTTGCTATTACCGGTTACGATGCTATCTCGCTGCAGCCGAACTCGGGTGCGACCGGTGAGTACGCTGGTCTGCGTGCGATCCGTTCCTTCCACGAGGCTAACGGTGACCACGAGCGCGATACCGTCCTGATTCCGCTGTCTGCGCACGGCACCAACGCGGCATCTGCTGCTCTGGCTGGTCTGAAGGTTGCCGGTGTGGCAACTGCTGCTGACGGTTCGATTGATGTTGATGACCTGAAGGCAAAGATCGAGAAGTACGGTCCCAAGGTTGCCGGCATCATGATTACCTACCCCTCCACTCACGGTGTGTTTGAGGAGCAGGTTGCTGAGGTTTGCCAGCTGGTTCACGAGGCGGGCGGTCAGGTGTACCTGGATGGCGCGAACCTGAACGCTCAGATGGGCTTCGCTCAGCCGGGTAAGTTCGGCGGCGACGTTTCACACCTGAACCTGCACAAGACCTTCTCCATTCCTCACGGCGGTGGCGGCCCCGGTGTTGGCCCGCTGGCTGTTCGTGAGCACCTGGCGAAGTTCCTGCCCGGCGACGCGTACCGCGCCGATTCTGAGGGTAAGCTCCCCAACGACGCTGCACTGCCGATTTCGCAGGCGTTCTTCGGTTCTGCCGGCGTTCTGCCGATTAGTTGGATGTACATTGCGATGACTGGTGCTCAGGGTCTGAAGGACTCTTCGCAGTACGCGGTGCTGAACGCGAACTACATTGCGAAGAAGCTCAACGACAAGTACCCGGTGCTGTACACCGGCCCCGGCGGTCTGGTCGCTCACGAGTGTATCCTGGACCTGCGTCAGCTGACCGATCAGTCTCACGTGACTGCTGAGGACGTCTGCAAGCGTCTGATGGACTTCGGCTTCCACGCTCCGACTCTGGCGTTCCCGGTTCCGGGCACCCTGATGGTTGAGCCGACTGAGTCTGAGTCGAAGGAAGAGCTGGACCGCTTCATTGAGGCAATGGAGACCATCTACGACGAGATTATCGAGGTGGCTGAGGGTAAGGTCGCTGTGGAGGATTCGGTTCTGCGCAACGCACCGCACACTGTTGATGTGGTGAGCGCTGATGAGTGGGATCGCCCCTACACCCGTACCCAGGCGGCTTTCCCGGTTCCGAGCCTGCGCGCTAACAAGTACTTCACTTCGGTGGGTCGTATTGATGGCGCCGGCGGTGACCGTAACTTCGTGTGCGAATGCCCCCCGATGGAGGCTTTCGACCTGGAAGCATAAGGAGCTTGTAACGCTCCTGGGCGGGCTGTAACGGTCTGCCTGCCCCGTCCGTCCTCAGGTTTCTGGGGACGGGCGGGGGTCGCCTCCGCAGCGTATCTCGTGTCTGTGGGGGCGAACCAAATCTACGACGATTGAACGATAACAGCACAAAGCTGTGCGTGAGGAGAATCCAATGTCCCCCAAGAAGACCTCCCTGTACCCGGTTCACGAGAAGCTGGGCGCTTCTTTCACCGACTTTGGTGGCTGGGATATGCCCCTGAAGTACGCTAATGACGTTGCTGAGCATGAGGCTGTCCGTACCCGTGCCGGTATTTTCGACCTGTCCCACATGGGTGAGTTCCGTGTGACCGGTCCGGATGCGGGTGCGTTCCTGGATTACGCTCTGGTGTCTAACATGTCCATCCTGAAGGTTGGTAAGGCGAAGTACTCGATCCTGGTCAACGACAAGGGCGGCGTGATTGACGACCTGATTACTTACCGTCTGGGTGATGAGGAATTCATGGTCGTTCCGAACGCTTCGAACATTGACACTGACTTTGCAGCGATGAGCGAGCGCCTGGGCGATTTCAACGTTGAGTTTGTGAATGAGTCGGATCAGACTTCTCTGGTGGCTGTTCAGGGTCCTCGTGCTGAGGAGATTCTGTTGGCTGCTGGTGTCTCTGATGAAGAGGCTGTGCGCGAGCTGAAGTACTACGCTTCGGTTCCGCTGACTGTTGCTGGTGTTGATGTTCTGCTGGCTCGTACCGGTTACACCGGTGAGGATGGCTTCGAGCTGTTCGTTCCGAATGAGAAGGCTGTTGAGCTGTGGGATAAGCTGGCTTCTGCTGGTGAGCCTTTCGGCATGATTCCTGCGGGTCTGGCTTCTCGTGACTCCCTGCGTCTTGAGGCTGGTATGCCGCTGTACGGTCACGAGCTGGGTCTGGATATCACCCCCTTTGAGTCCGGTCTGGGCCGTCTGGTTGAGATTGCTCTGGAGAAGAAGGCAGCTAACTTCGTTGGTCGTGAGGCTCTGACTGAGCTGGCTAAGAGCGAGTCGAAGCGCATCCTGGTTGGTTTGAAGGCTCAGGCGAAGCGTCCTGCTCGTGCCGGTTCTAAGCTGGTGGATGCTGAGGGTAATGAGATTGGTGAGGTTACCTCCGGTATTCCTTCCCCGACTCTGGGCTTCCCGATTGCTATGGCGCTGGTGAACCGTGAGTTCTCTGAGGTTGGTTCTACTGTGGATGTTGATATCCGCGGTAAGCGTGCTCCGTTTGATGTTGTGGCTCTGCCGTTCTACAAGCGTGAGAAGTAAGAGTTTTTCTGCAGGTAATCTGTAGGGTAGAGGCGCCGTGTCCTGTGTGGGCACGGCGCCTTTTCTGTGCTGTAATGCGGTGCTGAGCGGCGGGGGAGCGTTGGAAGTGTTCTGAGCCTTAGTTTGTGATGGTTCTGAAGTGCGTTAGGATTAGAGCGGCCAGTCAAGGGTGATTGTCCGCACGTATAGACCGCAGATTGATGTGTGGCTCCTTCATTGAGGGGCGCGTATCTTTTGGTGCGGTGCACAGGCATTTTTATTTGAAGGACAGAACGTGGCTATTAACCAGAGCGCGCCCAGTAGCGCCCAGAAGAAGGCAGAGGCTCTGCCGTATGACATCAGTGTTTTTGAGATGTTCAGCGTTGGCGTGGGTCCTTCGAGCTCGCATACTGTGGGACCGATGCGCGCTTCGAACCGTTTTGCGGCGGAGCTGATTGACGAGGGTCTGCTGGACCGCGTGACGGGCGTGCATGTTGACCTGTATGGTTCGTTGGCGGCTACGGGTGCTGGTCACGGCACGATGAGCGCGGCGTTGAAGGGTCTGTGCGGTTTTGTGCCGGAGACTATCAATATCGCTGAGTCTGAGGCGATGATTGAGCGTAATAGCGTGGACGGTACGTTGCCGTTGGCGGGTTACCCGTCCTCTGCGTACGGTGTGACTGCTCCCGGTGGTGAGGAGCAGAAGGTGTACGGCCCGGTGGTGAATTACCGTGAGCTGGATATGACTCTGCGCCCTCTGACTGTTTTGCCGCGCCATACGAACGGCATGAAGATTGCGGCGTTCGCGGGTGAGCAGCTGTTGCTGGAGCGTACCTACTATTCGATTGGTGGTGGCTTCATCGTCGAGGGTGATGAGGAGGCGACCGGTGGCGCCTCGCTGATGAACCCTCCGTATCCGTTTGGTTCGGCAGCTGAGCTGTTGGAGATGGCGAATGAGTCTGGCCTGTCGATTGCGCAGCTGAAGATGGCGAATGAGTGTTCTCTGCGTTCTGAGCAGGAGGTCCGTGACGGCATCCTGCATATCTACCGTGTGATGAAGGAGTGCATTGGCTCTTCTCTGGCGCGTGTGGGTTATCTGCCTGGTCCGCTGAAGGTGCGTTGCCGTGCAGGTGCGTGGCACCGCGATTTGATGGTGGAGGACCCCTCGAAGTCTCCTGAGTTCGCTATTGACTGGGTGAACCTGATTGCTTTGGCGGTCAATGAGGAGAACGCTTTTGGCGGTCGCGTGGTGACTGCTCCGACGAATGGTGCTGCGGGTATTATTCCTGCGGTGCTGCATTACGCGATGAATTACACGCAGGGTATTCGCCATTGCGGTCAGGCTGCTCGTGATCAGGCAGTGGTTGATTTCTTCTTGGCGTCTTCTGCCGTGGGTGTGCTGTATAAGAAGCGCGCGTCGATTTCTGGTGCTGAGGTTGGCTGCCAGGGTGAGGTGGGTAGTGCCTCCTCGATGGCTGCTGCCGGTTTGGCGCAGGTGATGGGTGGTACCCCCGAGCAGGTTGAGAACGCTGCTGAGATTGCGATGGAGCACAACCTGGGTCTGACCTGTGACCCTGTGGGTGGTCTGGTGCAGATTCCGTGTATTGAGCGTAATGCGATGGCTGCGTCGAATGCTGTGACGGCGGCTCGTATGGCGTTGCGTGGTGATGGTACGCACCGTGTGTCGTTGGATCAGGTGATTGAGACGATGCGTCAGACCGGTCTGGATATGTCTCACCGTTATAAGGAGACGTCAATGGGTGGTTTGGCTGTGAATGTAGTGGAATGCTAGGTGCACGCCGTGGCAGGTTTGCACTCCTGATGAGGGTGTGGTAGACAGAAGGGATTTCTTCCTGTATCGTTAGTATTTACGCTTTCCCTAACCTTTGTGCCTTCATATAGCGGTGGGCACGGGCTGAAGGTGACGTTTTTCCGTCCGACTCTATAGCTTCGAGCACCGTTCTATTCGGGGGCTGAGGTTGTCGTGTCGCCGGTAATGTCGCCGGGAGGCTGATTGCTAACAGACATGTCTGTGGAAGGATCCCCATTTTGGTCGCTTCGAGCACCTCTAACCATGACGCCGCTAACGGCGCAGAGAACGTCTCGCGCCGAATTTCATTCGCGAAGATTAACGAACCGCTGAAGGTTCCCAACCTGCTTGCTATCCAGACCGATAGCTTCGACCGCCTCGTTGGTAACGAGCGCTGGGCGGAGCGTCTGGAGAAGGCGCAGGCTGCTGGTGACACTTCTGTCCCCGCTCAGTCCGGTCTGGCTGAGATTTTTGAAGAAATCTCCCCGATTCGTGACTTCCAGGAGACTATGCAGCTCTCCTTCTCTGAGCCTGAGTTTGCTGACCCCAAGTACTCTGTTGAGGAGTGCAAGGACCGCGACGCAACCTACTCGGCTCCGCTGTACATTAAGGCTGAATTCATGAACCTCGCTACCGGCGAGGTCAAGCAGCAGACCCTGTTCATGGGTGACTTCCCCCTGATGACCGAGGCCGGTACCTTCGTTATTAACGGTACTGAGCGTGTGGTCGTTTCCCAGCTGGTGCGTTCCCCCGGTGCTTACTTCGAGAAGGCCCCGGACCGTACCTCCGATAAGGACATTTACTCTGCCCGCGTGATTCCTTCCCGCGGTGCATGGTTCGAGCTGGAGATTGATAAGCGCGACCAGGTTGGCGTGCGTCTGGACCGTAAGCGTAAGCAGTCTGTGACCGTTCTGCTGAAGGCGCTGGGCTGGACCGAGTCCAAGATTCTGGCTGAGTTCGGTCAGTACGACTCCATCCGCGCAACCCTGGAGAAGGACTCCGTCAAGGACCGCGACGAGGCTCTGCTGGACATCTACCGCAAGCTGCGTCCGGGCGAACCCCCGACGGTTGAAGCTGCCCAGGCTCTGCTGGACAACATGTACTTCACCCCGCGCCGCTACGATCTGGCGAAGGTTGGTCGTTACAAGCTGAACCGTAAGCTCGGCGTGGACGTTCCCATGGATTCCCCCGAGGCTTCCGTTCTGAGCCAGGACGACATCGCTCAGATGATTCGTTACCTCTGCGCTCTGCACGCAGGCGAGACCAGCATCTCCGGCGTCCGTGACGGCGAGGAAATCTCCCTCAAGATCGATATCGACGACATCGACCACTTCGGTAACCGTCGTATCCGCACCGTGGGCGAGCTGATTGAGAACCAGATCCGTACCGGTCTGTCCCGTATGGAGCGCGTGGTTCGCGAGCGCATGACCACCCAGGACGTGGACGCTATCACCCCGCAGTCCCTGGTGAACATCCGCCCCGTCGTGGCAGCTATCAAGGAGTTCTTCGGTACTTCTCAGCTGTCCCAGTTCATGGACCAGAATAACCCGCTGGCGGGTCTGACCCACAAGCGTCGTCTGTCCGCACTGGGCCCGGGCGGTCTGTCCCGTGACCGTGCAGGCATGGAAGTTCGAGACGTCCACCCCTCGCACTACGGTCGTATGTGCCCCATTGAAACCCCTGAAGGCCCGAACATTGGTCTGATTGGTTCGCTGGCAACCTACGGTCGAATCAACTCCTTCGGTTTCATTGAGACCCCCTACCGCGTGGTGACTGACGGCCGCGTGACCGATGAGGTCCGCTACCTGACCGCTGACGACGAGAAGTCTGTCGTTATTGCACAGGCAAACGCACCGCTGAACCCGGACCGTACCTTCGCTGAGAACGAGGTTCTCTGCCGTGCGGGTGACGGTTCTGGCGAAGCTGTTCTGGTCGCTCCCGGTGCCGTTCAGTACATGGACGTCTCCCCGCGCCAGATGGTGTCCGTGGCTACCGCCCTGATTCCTTACCTGGAGCACGACGACGCTAACCGCGCACTGATGGGTGCTAACATGCAGCGTCAGGCTGTGCCCCTGCTGGAGTCTGAGGCTCCCGTGGTTGGTACCGGTATGGAGAAGTACGCAGCACTGGACTCCGGTGACTCCGTGCTCGCGAAGAAGCCCGGTGTGGTTTCCTCCGTGGACGCTAAGACCGTTATCGTCCGTAACGACGACGGCTCTGTCTCCACCTACCCGATCATGAAGTTCTCCCGCTCGAACCCGGGTAACTGCTACAACCAGCGCGTTGTGGTGAAGGAAGGCCAGCGCGTCGAATACCGCGACGTTATCGCTGATGGCCCCTCCACCGACGGCGGCGAGCTGGCACTGGGTAAGAACCTGCTCGTGGCGTACATGCCGTGGGAAGGCCTGAACTACGAGGATGCGATCATCCTCTCCCAGCGCATGGTTTCTGAGGACGTGCTGACCTCGATCCACATTGAGGAACACGAGATTGACGCCCGCGACACCAAGCTGGGCCCCGAGGAGATTACCCGCGATATTCCGAACGTGTCCGAGGATGTTCTCTCGGCTCTGGACGAGCGCGGCATCATCCACATCGGTGCTGAGGTTGAGGCTGGCGACATCCTCGTCGGTAAGGTCACCCCCAAGGGCGAGACCGAGCTGACCCCCGAGGAGCGCCTGCTGCGCGCAATCTTCGGTGAGAAGTCCCGCGAGGTTCGCGACACCTCCCTGAAGGTTCCTCACGGCGAGTCCGGTACCGTCATCGGTATCCGCATCTTCGACCGCGAGAACAACGATGAGGACGATCTGCCCCCGGGCGTGAACCAGCTGGTCCGCGTGTACGTGGCTCAGAAGCGTAAGATTACCGACGGCGACAAGCTTGCAGGCCGCCACGGTAACAAGGGTGTTATTTCCAAGATCCTGCCGATCGAGGATATGCCCTTCCTGGAAGACGGTACCCCCGTGGACGTTATCCTGAACCCGCTGGGCGTGCCCGGTCGTATGAACATTGGTCAGGTTCTGGAAGTCCACACCGGTTGGCTGGCTAAGCAGGGTTGGAAGATTGAAGGCGAGCCCGAGTGGCTCAAGCGCATGCCGAACTTCCCGAAGGAATCCGGCCCGACCCGCCTGGCAACCCCGGTGTTCGACGGTGCCCACGAGGACGAGCTGTTCGACCTCATGGACCACTCGAACCCGAACCGCGATGGTGATCGTCTGATCAACCGTTCCGGTAAGGCACGTCTGATTGACGGCCGTTCCGGTGAGCCCTTCCCGGACCCGATTTCGGTTGGTTACCAGTACATCCTGAAGCTGCACCACCTGGTGGATGACAAGATTCACGCTCGTTCCACCGGTCCGTACTCGATGATTACCCAGCAGCCCCTGGGAGGTAAGGCGCAGTTCGGTGGTCAGCGCTTCGGTGAGATGGAAGTGTGGGCGCTGGAAGCATACGGCGCCGCATACACCCTGCAGGAAATCCTGACCGTCAAGTCCGATGACGTGGCGGGCCGTGTGAAGGTTTACGAGGCTATCGTGAAGGGCGAGAACATCCCTGAGCCGGGTATCCCCGAATCCTTCAAGGTTCTTATCAAGGAAATGCAGTCTCTGTGCCTGAACGTCGAGGTGCTCTCCACTGACGGCAAGATTATCGAGATGAGCGACTCGGAGGAAGAAGGCTTCCGGGCAGCAGAAGATATGGGCGTGAGCCTGACCCACGACGAGCCTAGCTCCGTCGACGAGGCATAAGCACCGCCTCCTTCTAGGGTGGGGAGCCCCGCATGCGCTCGCGTGCGTTGTGGGGTTCCCGCCCGCTAACCCAAGTCTTCAGAAACTTACAGAAAGAGATTAGGACCGATATGTCCAACGAATCTTCGCTTGGTTTGATGCGAATTGGCCTCGCCACCGCCGACGACATCCGTCGTTGGTCCTTCGGTGAGGTTAAGAAGCCCGAGACCATCAACTACCGTACCCTGAAGCCCGAGAAGGACGGCCTCTTCGACGAGCGTATCTTCGGCCCCACCAAGGACTGGGAGTGCTACTGCGGTAAGTACAAGCGCGTGCGCTTCAAGGGCATTGTGTGTGAGCGCTGTGGTGTTGAGGTGACCCGCTCTAAGGTACGTCGCGAGCGCATGGGCCACATTGAGCTGGCTGCTCCTGTCACCCACATTTGGTACTTCAAGGGTGTTCCTTCCCGCCTGGGTTACCTGCTGGATCTGGCTCCGAAGGACCTGGAGAAGGTCATTTACTTCGCTGCGTACATGATCACTAAGGTTGACGAGGAGGCTCGTCACGAGGATCTGCCCATGCTGCAGGCTGCTCACGACCGTGAGAAGCAGGAGCTTGAGGCTGCTCTGAACGCTGATGTGAACGCTATCAGCCGTGAGGTTGAGGCGGAGCTGGCTCGTATTGAGGCAGAGGGCGGCAAGGCTGCTGAGAAGCGTAAGCTGCGCGATAACGCTGAGCGTCAGCTCGCGTCGGTGCGTAAGCGCTACGAGCGCGAGGCTGAGCACCTGGATCGCGTGTGGGATCGCTTCAAGAACCTGAAGGTCGCTGACCTTGAGGGTGATGAGGCTCTGTACCGTTCCATGATTGATAAGTACGGCCTGTACTTTGAGGGTGCGATGGGCGCAGAGGCTATTAAGAAGCGTCTGGAGTCCTTCGACCTGGAGGCTGAGGCTGAGGCTCTCAAGGAGATTATTCAGACCGGTAAGGGTCAGAAGAAGACCCGCGCTCTGAAGCGTCTGAAGGTTGTTAACGCCTTCCTGACCACTAACAACTCCCCGCTGGGTATGGTCCTGGATGTCGTTCCGGTTATTCCGCCGGAACTGCGTCCGATGGTTCAGCTGGACGGTGGCCGCTTCGCGACCTCCGACCTGAACGACCTGTACCGTCGTGTGATCAACCGTAACAACCGTTTGAAGCGCCTGCTGGAGCTGGGTGCTCCCGAGATTATCGTGAACAACGAGAAGCGTATGCTGCAGGAAGCTGTGGACTCGCTCTTCGATAACGGTCGTCGCGGTCGCCCGGTGACCGGCCCCGGTAACCGCCCCCTGAAGTCTCTGTCTGACATGCTGAAGGGTAAGCAGGGTCGTTTCCGTCAGAACCTGCTCGGTAAGCGTGTTGACTACTCGGGTCGTTCCGTGATTGTGGTTGGTCCCCAGCTGCAGATGCACCAGTGTGGTCTGCCCAAGCAGATGGCTCTGGAGCTGTTCAAGCCCTTCGTTATGAAGCGTCTGGTGGAGCTGAGCCACGCTCAGAACATTAAGAGCGCTAAGCGTATGGTTGAGCGTTTCCGCCCGCAGGTTTGGGACGTTCTGGAAGAGGTCATTGCAGAGCACCCGGTTCTGCTGAACCGTGCACCTACTCTGCACCGCCTCGGTATTCAGGCGTTTGAGCCGAAGCTGGTTGAGGGTAAGGCTATTCAGCTGCACCCGCTGGTTTGCTCCGCGTTCAACGCTGACTTCGATGGTGACCAGATGGCAGTTCACCTGCCGCTGTCTCCCGAGGCTCAGGCTGAGGCTCGTATCCTCATGCTGTCCTCGAACAACATCCTGAAGCCGTCGGATGGCCGCCCTGTGGCTGTTCCTTCGCAGGATATGATCATTGGTCTGTACCACCTGACTACTCCTCGCGATGGTCAGAAGAACGAGGGTCACGCATTCTCTTCGGTGTCTGAGGCTCTGATGGCGATGGATCGTCATGAGATTGAGCTGTACACCAAGGTGAAGATCCGCCTTGATGGTGATCAGTTTGTTGCTCCTGAGGGCTGGGAAGCTCCCGAGGGTTACAAGCCGGGCGACCCCGTGCTGCTGGACTGCACCGTTGGTCAGGTTCTGTTCAACCAGGCTCTGCCGAAGGATTACCCCTGGTTCTCCGGTGTGGCAGATAAGAAGGGCCTGGGTAGCCTGATTAACGATCTGGCTGAGCGTTACCCGATGGATGTTGTGGCTCGTGCTCTGGACAACCTGAAGAACTCTGGTTTCTACTGGGCTTCTCGTTCGGGCGTGACCGTGGCTGTTTCCGATATTGCTACTCCCGCTGAGAAGCCGGCAATTATGGAGCGCTACGAGAAGCAGGCTGCTGCAATTCAGGACGACTTCGAGATCGGTACCATCGATGACGAAGAGCGTCGTCAGGAGCTGATTAAGGTTTGGACCGAGGCTACCGACGTGGTTGCTGAGGCTATGCGTGAGAACCTGAGCTCTCACGGTGGTCTGAACACCATTTACCGTATGGTGACCTCCGGTGCACGTGGTAACTGGATGCAGGTCCGTCAGATTGCGGGTATCCGTGGTCTGGTGTCGAACCCGAAGGGTGAGATTATGCCTCGCCCGATTAAGTCCTCGTACCGTGAGGGCCTGTCGGTTCTGGAGTACTTCATCGCGACCCACGGTGCACGTAAGGGTCTGGCGGATACCGCACTGCGTACCGCTAACTCGGGTTACCTGACTCGTCGTCTGGTGGACGTTTCGCAGGACGTTATCGTTCGCGAGCACGACTGTGGCACTCGCCGCGGTCTGGTTCTGCCTCTGATTGATGAGGACGGCGCTCTGCACCAGGATGTCGAGACTTCGATTCACGGTCGTACCCTTGCGGTTGACGTGAAGGACGAGGCTGGCAACGTTCTGGCTGCTGCTGGCTCGGACGTCTCTGATGAGCTCATTGAGAAGCTCTTCAAGGCAGGCGTGAAGGATGTTCGCGTCCGTTCGGTTCTGACCTGTGAGTCCGCTATTGGTGTGTGTGCACTGTGCTACGGCCGTTCGATGGCTTCGAACGTTCTGGTGGACATTGGTGAGGCTGTTGGTATTATTGCGGCTCAGTCGATTGGTGAGCCCGGTACCCAGCTGACCATGCGTACCTTCCACACCGGTGGTGTGGCTTCGGCTGACGATATTACTCAGGGTCTGCCCCGTATTCAGGAGCTGTTCGAGGCTCGTACCCCCAAGGGTGTTGCCCCGATTTCTGAGGTGTCCGGTCGCGTGACCATTGAGGATACCGAGAAGTCCTACAAGATTGTGGTGACCCCGGACGATGGTTCCGAGCCCCAGTCCTACACTGTTCTGCGTCGTGCAGCTTCTAAGCTGCAGAACGGCGATCACGTTCAGGTTGGCGATCAGCTGGCTACCGGTTCTGTTGATCCGAAGGAGGTTCTGCGTATTCGTGGTCCTCGTGAGGCTCAGAAGCACCTGGTGAGCGAGGTTCAGGGCGTGTACAAGTCGCAGGGTGTGGAAATCCACGACAAGCACGTTGAGGTTATTGTTCGCCAGATGCTGCGTCGCGTGACCGTGATTGAGTCCGGCGATACCGATCTGCTGCCTGGTGAGCTGGTTGATAACATTGCTTTCCAGACTGCTAACCGCAAGGCACTGGTTGAGGGTAAGAAGCCCGCAGCTGGCCGTCCGGAAATGATGGGTATTACCAAGGCTTCGCTGGCTACCGAGTCCTGGCTGTCGGCGGCCTCCTTCCAGGAGACCACCCGCGTCCTGACTCAGGCTGCTATGGAGGCGAAGACTGACCCGCTGCTCGGCCTGAAGGAGAACGTGATCATCGGTAAGCTTGTTCCCGCCGGTACCGGTCTGGCACGTTACAACGATATTGAGGTTGAGCCCAGCGCCCAGGCTACCGCGGAGCGTATGCAGGCTCTGGACACTTTCGGTGGTTACCCGAGCGCATTCCAGATGGATAACGAGGTGTACACTTACGGCAACGGCGGCTTTATGGCTGTTTCGCTGGATGAGTACGGTCGTGGTCTGGACTAAGGCTTCTGCCGTGAGGGGCAGGTTGGGGGTTTAGACTCCTGACCTGGT
>NZ_CAJZIE010000027.1:0-27438 GCF_916049665.1 uncultured Rothia sp.
CAAGAAGCCGCCCGGCGCATCCACAACAGGATGCACCGGGCGGCTTCTTCACGAGCTGACGACCACCTTAGGTTGCAGATTCGAAGGGGTTCAGGAGTCGAACATGCAGACGCTCGAAATCTTTTACGTTACGTGTTACGAGAGTAAGACCATGTGTCAAAGCAGTTGCAGCAATCCAGGCATCGTTCTCGGGCGCTTTATCCGGCACATGAAGCCCTGCGCAACAATCAGCTACAGCTCCGTCAACGACAAGAGTCCGTTTCTGAAATTTCTCTCGGACGTCTGAAAACCATGCACGCAGGTAAGCGCCTTGCACCGGATCCTTACGCTCCATGGCGAGTACTCCACGCTCCAGCTCCATCAGGGTCACGACACTAATATAGAGCGGTTTGTCTGAGTAAATACGAAACCAAGATTCAAAGACGGGGTCAGCTTTGCCTCGAGAGAGTTTCCACAGCTCAGAAATGATATTGGTATCTAGCAGATACATCGTTACCCCTAGAACTCTACGACGGGGCGCTGATGCTTGGAGCGTTCAGCCACAGGAAAATCTTCAGGCAAATCTACATCCCCAGCAGGTTGAGGGTAGTTAGCGAAGAAGTCATAGAGAGAGGACTCCTCCTGCTGGCTGCGCGAATACTCTTCGTAGGTCATAAGGACATACGTAGGTTCACCACGCTTAGTGATAATAACGGGTGATTGCTGGGCCTGCTTCTGAGCTTTGGCGAGATTCTGGTTGAACTCACGGCTAGTCATAACGGTCATGATTTCCCCCTTGCTGCTCAAGACATAGAAAGATAAATAATGTAACTACGTAGCTACATTATATTTTCCATTTGGTACTACGACAACCCCTCTATTTTCAGGCCCTCTACATGTCGTTAGGAAGATACGCAAGAAGCCGCCCGGCGCATCCACAACAGGATGCACCGGGCGGCTTCTTCACAGGCTCTCAGCTACAAAGCTACGTAGCCCAAAGTGGGGATTACTCCCACGGGGATTATTACTCCCACTCAATGGTTCCCGGGGGCTTGGAGGTAACGTCCAGCACCACTCGGTTAACGTCCTTGACCTCGTTCGTAATACGGTTCGAGATCTTAGCCAGCAGGTCGTACGGCAGGCGCGACCAGTCAGCGGTCATTGCGTCTTCCGAAGAGACCGGGCGCAGAACAATCGGGTGGCCGTAGGTACGGCCGTCGCCCTGAACGCCCACGGAGCGAACGCCAGCCAGCAGAACCACGGGGCACTGCCAGATGTGCTCGTCCTGGCCAGCCGCGGTCAGCTCTTCACGCACAATAGCGTCAGCTGCGCGCAGGGTCTCGAGGTTCTCGCGGGTCACCTCACCGACGATGCGGATGCCCAGGCCGGGGCCGGGGAAGGGCTGACGTGCCACAATCTTCTCGGGAACGCCGAGCTCACGACCGATAGCGCGGACCTCGTCCTTGAACAGGGTGCGCAGCGGCTCAACCAGTTCGAAGGTCAGGTCGTCGGGAAGGCCGCCCACGTTGTGGTGGCTCTTAATGTTTGCGGTGCCGTCGCCGCCGCCAGACTCAACAACGTCCGGGTACAGGGTGCCCTGGACCAGGAACTTGATGTCTGCGCCCTCTTCGCCAGCTTCGGCAATCAGCTTGCGCTGTGCCTCTTCGAAGGAGCGGATGAACTCGCGGCCGATAGCCTTACGCTTCGCCTCGGGCTCGGTAACACCCTCGAGAGCGGAGAGGAAACGCTCCGACTCATCGATGGTGATGACCTTGATGCCCATGGACGCTGCGTAGTCCTGCTCGACCTGTTCACGCTCGCCCTCACGGAGCAGACCGTGGTCGATGAAGAAGCAGGTGAGCTGGTCGCCGACAGCCTTGTGCACGAGTGCTGCCGCCACGGAGGAGTCAACGCCGCCGGAGAGCGCGCAGATGACGCGGTCGTTACCGACCTGCTCGCGGATCTTAGCAACCTGCTCTTCGATGATGTTGTTGGTGGACCAGGTGGGCTTCAGGCCTGCCACATTGTAGAGGAAGTTCTCCAGGGCGACCTGGCCGTAGTCGGAGTGCTTCACCTCGGGGTGCCACTGCACGCCGCCGAGCTTGCGGGACTCGTCCACGAATGCTGCCACGGATGCGCCGGGGGTCTTTGCCAGCACTTCGAAGCCTTCGGGGGCTTCGGTCACGGAGTCACCGTGAGACATCCACACGTTCTGGGTGGTGGGGGTGCCGGTCAGGAAGGAGGAGTTCTCAGCGCAGACCACAGCGTCAGTTGCGCCGTATTCGCGCAGACCGGTCTGAGCGACGGTGCCGCCGAGGGTCTGGGCCATCACCTGGAAGCCGTAGCAGATACCGAAGATCGGCACGCCGGCTTCGAAGAGGGCCTTGTCACCCTTAGGTGCGCCATCGGCGTAGACCGAGGAGGGGCCACCGGAGAGCACGATGGCTGCCGGGTTCTTGGCGAGCATCTTCTCGGTGCTCATGGAGTGGGGGACGATTTCGGAGTAGATACCGGCTTCACGCACGCGGCGAGCGATGAGCTGCGCGTACTGTGCACCGTAATCTACCACCAGGACGGGACGCTCTTCGAGCTGGTCCAGGTTCACAGAGTTGGTCACGAAAATTACCTCAACGTGTTGGTACTAATCCGCGCACTTGCGCGGGGATATATCTATTTTACGCTATCGCTGTACGCCGCCGACGGCGCGTAGCCGCTCCCCCATCCGGAGGTGCCGCTACATGCTCTAACGAGGGTAGAGCGTGCGTATAGAAAGCACCGCCCGGCGACCGGCAGACCACAACCTGCCAACCGCCAAGCGGTGATTCATGAAGCTACATTAGCCGCGGTACGCGGGAACCACGGTCAGGTCCGCCTTCTGGAACTTCTTCAGGTCCAGGTAACCGCAGTTAGCCATTGCACGCTTGAGCGCACCGACAATGTTGCTGGTGCCGTTCACGTGGTGCGAAGGACCGTACAGGACCTCCTCCAGGGAGCCGACAACACCCAGCGGGGTGCGTACGCCGCGCGGGAAGTCCAGCGAGTGCGCCTCGTTGCCCCAGTACCAGCCCTGGCCGGGAGCCTCGGATGCGCGAGCCAGCGGAGCGCCCAGCATGACAGCGTCAGCGCCCAGTGCGAGCGCCTTCACCATGTCACCGGAGCGGCCCAGGGAGCCGTCAGCGATCACGTGTACGTAGCGGCCGCCGGACTCGTCCAGGTAGTCGGAACGTGCCGCAGCCACGTCGGCGATAGCGGTTGCCATGGGTGCGGAGATGCCCAGGCCCTGGCGGGTGGTCTGTGCGGAACCGCCGCCGAAGCCCACCAGCACGCCGGCTGCGCCGGTACGCATCAGGTGCTTAGCCTGCGAGTAGCCAGCAACGCCACCAACGATGACCGGAACGTCGAGCTCGTAGATGAACTTCTTCAGGTTCAGCGGCTCGTGCGAGGTGGAAATGTGCTCAGCAGAGACGGACGCACCGCGGATGACGAACAGCTCAACGCCCGCCTTCACTACGGTCTCGTAGTGCTCCTGGGTGTTCTGCGGGCTCAGGGAGCCTGCAACGACCACGCCGGAGTCACGGATCTCTTCCAAGCGTGCAGTGATCAGTTCCGGCTTAATCGGCTCGGAGTAAATCTGCTGCATGCGGGTGGTTGCGGAGGCGGGGTCCGCCTCGGGCAGCTCAACAATCTCGTCGAGCAGCGGCTGCGGGTCCTCGTAGCGGGTCCACAGGCCCTCGAGGTTCAGCACGCCCAGGCCACCCAGCTTACCCAGTGCAATGGCGGTCGCCGGGGACATGACCGAGTCCATGGGCGCACCAATGATGGGGGTGTCGAACTTGAAGGCGTCAATCTGCCAGGAGGTGTCGACGTCGCGGCGGTCGCGGGTACGGCGGGTAGGCACCAGCGCCACATCGTCCAGGGAGTAGGTGGGGCGGGCGTTCTTGGAGAGGCCAATCTGAATTTCAGACATGGGGTGAATCCTTTCGAATTCGGTTTGAGGGGTGCCGCTGGGCGTTATTCGCGCCGATGCCCGCCCGATACCTGAACGGGTATAGGGCGGGCTCAACGGCGCATGGTGTGCACACCATGCGGCGAATCATCGTTGGTGAGGCGTTTTAGCGGCGGTAGTTCGGTGCCTCAACGGTCATCATGATGTCGTGCGGGTGCGATTCCTTCAGACCTGCGGGGGTGATGCGCACGAACTGACCCTTGTACTTGAGCTCCTCGATGGTGCGGGAACCGACGTAGAACATGGTCTGGCGCAGGCCGCCTTCGAGCTGGTGAATCACTGCGGAGAGCGGGCCGCGGAAGGGAACCTGACCCTCAATACCCTCGGGGATCAGCTTCTCTTCGCTGGAGACGTCAGCCTGGAAGTAGCGGTCCTTGGAGAAGGACTTGTGGCGGCCGCGGGTCTGCATTGCGCCCAGCGAACCCATGCCGCGGTATGCCTTGTACTGCTTACCGTTCATGAAGATCAGCTCACCGGGGGACTCGGTGGTACCGGCCAGCAGGGAGCCGAGCATCACGGAGTCAGCGCCTGCAACCAGTGCCTTGCCGATCTCGCCGGAGTGCTGCATACCGCCGTCAGCGATCAGCGGCACGCCTGCCGGGATTGCCGCCTTAGCGGACTCGTTGATAGCGGTCACCTGGGGAACGCCAACACCGGCGATAATGCGGGTGGTGCAGATGGAGCCGGGGCCAACGCCGACCTTCACGCCGTCAGCGCCGGCGTCGATGATTGCCTGTGCGCCCAGGCGGGTTGCAGCCTGGCCGCCGATGACGTCCACGTGTGCTGCGGCGGGGTCCTTCTTCAGGCGGGCGATCATGTCGAGCACGCCCTGGGAGTGGCCGTTTGCGGTGTCCACGAACAGTGCGTCAACGCCTGCCTCGACCAGGGTCATTGCGCGCTCGTAGCCGTCACCGAAGAAGCCGATAGCGGCACCGGCACGCAGGCGACCGTCCTCGTCCTTGGTGGCGCGGGGGTACTGCTCGGTCTTGACGAAGTCCTTCAGGGTAATCAGACCGGCGAGCTTGCCTGCGTCGTCGACCAGGGGCAGACGCTCAATCTTGTTGTGAGACAGCAGTGCGAACGCCTCGTCCTTGGTGACGCTGGGGTGCGCGGTGACCAGCGGCATGGGGGTCATGATGTCGCGAACGCGAATGCCGTCGTAGTCGGAGCGGGAGATGTAGCGGATATCGCGGTTGGTGATGATACCTTCCAGCACGCCTTCTTCGCTGACGACGGGCAGACCGGAAACCTTGTAGTAGCCGCAGACCTCATCGTACTCGGCGATGGTTGCGTCAGCACCGATGGTGACGGGGTTGATAATCATGCCGGACTCGGAGCGCTTCACACGGTCAACGTGTGCAGCCTGGTCCTCGATGGAGAGGTTGCGGTGGATAACGCCCATACCGCCCAGACGTGCCATAGCAATTGCCATAGCGGAGTCGGTCACGGTGTCCATTGCCGCGGAGATGATGGGGGTGTTCAGGGTGATGCGCTTGGACAGGCGGGTGGAGGTGTCCGCATCGGAGGGGATGACGTCGGTGTTGCCGGGCAGCAGCAGCACGTCATCGTAGGTCAGGCCGGTGAAGCCGAAGGGATCCTCGGACAGAGCGGTGGGAATGGTCATTGTCTACCTTTCGGATGCTGGCTTCATCGGTGAGAAGCTCAGCCTATACGTTGCGTATGTCAAGATGCGGTACAGCCCGTCTGCTCGCACCCCACAAGGTGGTTTGAGCGCAAACGGGAACAGCTTACCTTCTATAGTAAACCGCTAAAGGTTTCTTTGCTGAGAAGCACTCATAGCAAGCACCCCTCAGCGGGAGGCTGCCGGCAGGTTCTAGCACGCTCAGAGGCGAGCGCACCCGAGCCTACCGACAGCGAGTGCCCGGTACCGCCTCCACGATGGAGGGAGCGGCACCGGGCACACACACTATTTAGTCTTCTTCAGTTTCTTCGGGCTTCTCAACCACCAGGGTCTCGGTGGTCAGCACCAGAGCCGCGATGGAGGATGCGTTCTGCAGAGCCGAACGGGTCACCTTCACCGGGTCAATCACACCGGCTTCGATGAGGTCCACGTACTCGCCGGTCTTGGCGTTGAATCCGTGACCCACGGGCAGTTCGGAGACCTTGGAGACGATGACGTAGCCGTCTTCGCCAGCATTCTCAGCGATCCAGCGCAGCGGCTGAACCAGGGCGCGGCGAACGATCTGTACACCCACGTTTGCGTCGTGGTTGCCCAGGTCCATTCCGTCCAGTGCCTTCAGTGCGTGAACCAGTGCGGAACCGCCACCGGAGACGATGCCCTCTTCCAGAGCGGCACGGGTGGAGGACACAGCGTCCTCGATGCGGTGCTTGCGTTCCTTCGCCTCAACCTCGGTTGCGGCACCGACCTTGATGACACCCACGCCGCCGGCGAGCTTAGCCAGGCGCTCCTTGAGCTTCTCGCGGTCCCATTCGGAATCCACGCGCTCAATTTCGCGGCGCAGCTGCTGCACGCGGTCCTCGATTGCCTCGGGGTCGCCGCCGCCGTCCACGATGGTGGTGTGGGACTTGGTGACGGTCACGCGGCGTGCCGAGCCCAGGTGCTCCAGGGTGACCTGCGGCAGGTCGATGCCGAGCTCGCCGGTCACGACGGTGCCGCCGGTCAGAATTGCCAGGTCCTGCATGATTGCCTTACGGCGGTCACCGAAACCGGGAGCCTTCAGAGCGACCACGTTGATGGTGCCGCGCAACTTGTTCACGACCAGTGCAGAGAGCGCCTCACCGTCAACGTCTTCTGCGATGATGGTCAACGGCTTCTTCGCCTGAACAATCTTCTCGAGCACGGGCATGATTTCTGCAATGGTAGAAATCTTGCCCTGGTAGAGCAGCACGAGGCTGTTCTCCAGCACTGCTTCGCCGCGCTCAGCGTCGGTCACGAAGGAGGGCGAGAGGTAGCCCTTGTCGAACTGCATACCTTCGGTGATGTCCAGCTCGATTTCGGTGGAGGAGCCGTCTTCGATGGTGATGACGCCGTCCTGGCCGACCTTCTCGAAGGCGCGAGCCAGCAGCTCACCAATCTGCTCGGACTGCGCGGAGATAGCGGCAACGTGCGCCACCTCGGGGCCCTGCACGGGGCGTGCGTTCTCGAGCAGGCGTGCGGAGACAGCCTCCACAGCAGCCTCAATGCCGCGCTTGACGTCGGCGGGTGCTGCACCGCTGGTGACGTTGCGCAGGCCCTCGTTGACCAGTGCCTGTGCGAGCACGGTTGCGGTGGTGGTGCCGTCGCCGGCAACGTCGTTGGTCTTGGTGGCGACTTCCTTCGCCAGCTGGGCGCCCAGGTTCTCGTACGGGTCGTCCAGTTCAATCTCGCGGGCAATGGACACGCCGTCGTTGGTGATGACGGGTGCACCCCACTGCTTGTCGAGCACAACATTGCGCCCGCGCGGGCCAAGGGTTACCTTGACCGCGTTTGCCAGCTTATCGACGCCAGCCTGCAGGGACTTGCGGGCGGCATCGTTGAATTCAAGCTGCTTAGCCATGTGTTCGCTACTCCTAGTGCGTCACAGAAAGAAAATGAGGGGCAGATGACAGCTCATGCGCCGCACCGGGTGAACGGTACGGCGCATGAGCATCTGAAAGTATTAGTCGACGATTGCCAGAACGTCGCGTGCGGAGAGAATCAGGTACTCTTCGCCCTGGTACTTGACCTCGGTGCCACCGTAGCGGGAGAACACGACAACGTCGCCTTCCTTGATGTCTACGGGGATGCGGTTGCCCTTCTCATCCACGCGGCCCGGACCAACGGCGACAACGCGTGCTTCCTGCGGCTTTTCCTTCGCAGTTTCGGGGATGACCAGACCGGATGCAGTGGTCTGCTCAGCCTGTTCGATCTTGATAACGACGCGGTCTTCCAGCGGCTTGATGGCCATAATCGGTTCCTCCGGATTGTGGATTGACGTTTGATACAAGACAGCGGCGCAGTGGCGCGCCTAATGTACTGTCTCGAGTGCTACCTCAACTCTAATTTCACCTGCGCTTTCGGTCAAGAAAAGCGGCGCTCTGCCGGGGTGTTTCACCGCAAGGCGAACGCTGAGCAAAAAGCTAGGCGGCGCGGGGGCTTCTGCGGGGTTCCGGCAGGCATACCCGGGACGCGCCCGCGGCATGCCACCCCGTAAAATGAGGAGCATGCCTACCTCCCCTTTTACTCCTGCCGCTGAGCTTCCGTTCAGCGCCGAAGCGCTCGCGGCAGCCGATGAGCTCTACCCACTGGACTCGGATACTCTCAGCGCCGTTACTTCCCTGCGTTCACGCGGGTTCAGCCCCGAGGAATCCTCCGCCATCATTTCCCTGGCGCAGGCCCGCACCCGTGCGCGCGCTAAGTTCGGCGAGCGCGCCCGCATCCTCATGCTGACTCAGGAGGCGGCGGAGCAGGCGACCCGCCCGGTGATTGCGCATTATCGCGCTCAGCGTCTGCGCCCAGTTGCCGGTACGGTGGCTGATTTGGGGTGCGGTATTGCCTCGGATTCTGCCGTGTATGCGGCGGATCGCGGCGCCGTGGTTGCGGTGGAGTTGGATCCGCTGACGGCTTCTTTTGCGGCGAAGAACCTTGAGTTTTGCCCGCAGGCGCGTGTGTATTCGGGGGATGTGACCGACTATGTGCACGGTGAACTTCTGGACGCAGCCGGTGAGCCGGTGGGCATTGTGTGGATGGACCCGGCACGCCGCGAGTTGCGGGGCGCGAAGAAGGCTCAGACGGAGCGTCTTTTTGATCCGGAGGCGTTCTCTCCCCCGTTCTCGTTCGTGCTGAATCTGGCTCGTACGGGCGTGCCGATGGGCGTGAAGTTGGGCCCCGGTTTTCCGCATGAGGGCATCCCCTCACCCGAAGATATTGCGTCGGAGGCGAACCCCAACCCGCGCGTTGAGGCGGAGTGGATCCAGTCGGAGGGTTCCCTCGCCGAGTTGGTGCTCTGGTTTAACGCGCTGGCTCAGGAGGGGGTGGCTCGCACGGCAACCTCGGTGCGTGAGCTGCCTGCTGAAGAAGCCGACCTCGATGAAAGCCCCGAGGAAATCCCCAGCGAAAGCTCTAACGAAGACTCCAACGAAACCCGTTCCCTGTTGCCTCCCTATGAGGCGGTCAGCTTCCGCAGCCCCCTCACAGCGGCAGAGGCGGAACAGAGCGTGGAGGTTCCGGTGTCCCTGCCGCAGCCGGGTGAATACCTGCTGGAGCCTGCCCCGGCGATTGTGCGCTCGCACCTGGTCGCGGAGTTTGCGCAGAGCATTGGCGCGCATCTGCTGGATGAGCACCTGGCGTACCTGTGCTCGACCGAGCCGGTGGAGCATCCGTTGGTTGCCTGCTACGAGGTGCTGGAGGAGATTCCCCTGCAAGAGAAGCAGCTGAAGCGTTGGGTGCGTGAGCAGGGTTTTACGGCGCTGACGATTAAGAAGCGTGGCGTGGATATTGTTCCGGAGCAGTTGCGTGCGCGTCTGCTGGGTTCTGCGGGTTCTAAGCCCTCCAAGAAGAAACAGAAAAAGAATGCTAATTCTTCTTCGGGTGCGCAGGAGTCCGCCTACCGTCCGGCAACCCTGGTCTTCACCCGCATCGGTTCGGGTAGGGACTCGCGCCGCGTCGGCTGGCACGTGCGCCCGCTCTAGCCTCGCCCAACCCCAACTACCCAGCACCGTGCTCAGTTACCGTTCGTGACGATTCGTTACGGTACCGTTTTCGGATTCTGCTCTCGACAGGGCGCTGAGCACCGCTAGACCGTACACTAGATACAGTGCCTAATGAGAAGATACGGGGCCCAGTAGAGGTACTCCCCCGCGGAGCCTGCTCTCACCAGCTAGTACCCTGCCGGGCAGAACCCACCGATAGCAAACTTCCGTAGTCGGCACTGTGCACGACACTATTTCCAGATGCAGGAAAGGTCCTATGATCGACTTTGCTTCCTCCCCGCAGTCCACTCTCGGCGTGGAATGGGAGATTGCACTTATCGACCGTGAAAGCGGCGAACTGACCCAGCGCGCCGGCGAGGTGCTGTCCATCCTGCGCGAGCGCCGCCCCGAGCTGCTGGAGCCCGCCTCCGACCGGGCGCACGTGACCGGTGAATTCCTGGAGAACACCATCGAGGTCATCACCGGCGTCTGCACGACCGTGGCGCAGGCATGCCGCCAGCTACAGGAGCTCACCGACACCATCCGCGAGATTACCGATGACCTGGGCATCGAGTTCTACCCGGCGGGCACGCACCCGTTCTCCCACTGGGCTGATCAGCCGGTCGTGGCGAAGGAACGCTACCAGCGCGTGGTGGAGCGCGCCCAGTATTGGGGTCGCCACATGGTCATTTACGGCGTGCACGTGCACGTGGGCGTGGACTCCCGCGATAAGGTTCTGCCGCTCATTGACGCGCTCACCAACTACGGCCCGCACCTGCTGGCGCTTTCGTGCTCCTCCCCCTACTGGGACGGTATCGACACCGGTTACGCTTCGCACCGCACTCAGCTTTACCAGCAGCTGCCGACGAACGGCCTGCCCTTCCACTTTGACAAATGGGAGCAGTACAGCGAGTACCTGGATTCGCTCGTGGCAACCGACGTAATCAACGACCCGAGCGAGGACCGTTGGGATGTGCGCCCGGTTCCGCGCTACGGCACCATTGAGATGCGCTACTGCGACGGTCTCGCGTCCCTGCCGGATGTTGCCGCGATTGTGGCGTTCACGCAGTGCCTGGTGGAGTACTTCTCCCGCCAGATTGAGGCGGGCGAAAGCATCGAGGTGCTCGCGCCCTGGCACGCGCAGGAGAATAAGTGGCGCGTAGCCCGCTACGGCCTGGAGGCTAAAATCGTGGTCTCCAATGAGCCGGCGCAGCGTACCCTGCGTGAAGATTTTGAGCTGCTTCTACCCAAGCTGGAGCCAGTGGCACGCGACCTTGACTGCGAGGTAGAGCTGGCGCAGGTGCGCCGCATCCTCGCCGAGGGTACGGGTGCGGATCGCCAGCGTGCGGTCTTCGAGAAGACCGGCTCTCTGCGTGAGGTGGCACTGGACGTTGCCGCGCAGTCTCGTGCGCGAGCGCTGCGCTAACCCCTCGCGGGAAGAAAACTTAGATACGCAAAATGCCTCGGCGCAGTCTTTTGGGAGACTGTGCCGAGGCATTTCTATGAGCATTTCCGAGGCGAACCACAGGAACGCGCTCGCACTGATAATTCCTGCAGAAATAGCTGCTTTAGAAGCAGCCAGTTTAGAAACAGACAGTGGTCACCGGCAGCGAGGAGTCCGTCGTGAAGTCCACGCCCGAGGGTTCACGACCGGCGGCGACCAGGCGGGCGCCCAGCGCCGCAACCATCGCGCCGTTATCGGTGCACAGGGTGAACTTCGGGATAATCAGGTGCACCCCCTCGGAGGCGCATCGGGCGGCAAGCAACTCGCGCAGACGCGAATTAGCCGCTACGCCACCGCCGAGCAACAGGGTCTTCATACCCTGCTCACGGCAGGCAAGCATCGCCTTCTTGGTGATAACGTCCACGACCGCTTCCTGGAAGGATGCGGCAATATCGGCGACCGGGACCTCTTCACCGGCGGCTTCAAAGCTTTCAATCACGCGCGCCACGGCGGTCTTCAGGCCGGAGAAGGAGAAATCGTAGCGGTGCGCGCCGGGCTCTTCGGCGGTGCCCATGAACTTGCGGTTCGACAGGCCGCGCGGGAACACGAAGGCGTTGCGGTTGCCCTCTGCGGCGGCGCGGTCGATGGCGGGGCCGCCCGGGTAGTTGAGGCCGAGCAGGCGGGCGACCTTGTCGTAGGCCTCACCGGCGGCATCGTCCAGGGTCGCGCCGAGCAGGCGTACGTCGGAGGTAATGTCGCGCACCTGCAGGATTTCGGTGTGACCACCAGAAACCAGAAGCGCGCCTAGGCCACCGGAGCCAGCGTTCGCCAGCAGGTCGGAGCCGTCTTCGGTGCCGTTATCCTCAAGCAGGCCAACGCCAACGTGGGCGACCAGGTGGTTAATGCCGTAGAGGGGCTTACCGGTGGCAATAGCGAGCGCCTTCGCCGCGGAGACACCCACCATGAGAGCGCCCGCCAGACCGGGGCCGGCGGTGACGGCGATAGCGTCCACCTCGTCGAGGGTAATGTCCGCTTCGGCGAGTGCCGCCTTGAGGGCGGGAATCATGGCGTCCAGGTGGGCGCGGGAAGCGATTTCGGGAATCACGCCGCCAAAGCGCACATGCTCTTCCATGGAGGAGGAGATGGTGTTGCTGAGCAGCTGTGCACCGCGCACAATGCCGATACCGGTCTCATCGCAGGAGGATTCGATGCCCAGAACGAGGGGTTCGCGAGTGCTCATAGTTCGTCTTTCTGTTGCGCTGTCTGCGCGTAGTGCTTCTTGATGCTGTGGTGTAAAGGTGATGTGGCGGAAAGGTGCCAAGTATTGCTGGGAGTGATGCACCGTTTAGCTCAACGGGCTATTTAGAGCGTGCATTCCATAATGATGGCGTCGGTTCCGTCATCGTAGTAGCCGCGGCGCACATGGATTGCGCGGTAGCCATTGCGTTCGTAGAGACGCTGGGCGCGCGGGTTGTCGGCACGCACCTCCAGCAGGATGCGCTCGGCACCCTGCTCACGGGCACGCTCGTGCATCTGCTCGAGCATGGCGCGGCCGAAGCCGCGACCCTCGTATTCGGGGAGCACGCCGATGGTTTGAACGTCGGCGGTGTCGGCTACGACCATGGTTCCGCAGTAGCCGATGGCGCGCCAGCCACCCTCGTTATCTTCTGCACCCTCTGCAGGCAGTTCGAGCATGCAGTAGGTGCGGGTCGGGTGGGTCAGTTCTTCGAGGAACATGTCGATGTGCCAGGCATCGGCGGGGAACAGGGTGGTCTCCATGCGGTGCATGGCCTGCACGTCCGCGAGTTCGGCAACGCGCAGGCGGGCGCCCAGAGCCAGGTCGTCTCGCACGATATTTTCCGAAGTCCCAGGAGTCCCAGAAATCCCAGAAGTCTCAGTAGCGCTCATTTAGCCCTCCTTCTGCGCGGCAGTCTGTGCAGTAGCCTGACCAGTAGCCTGTGCGGCTTGCTTCTGCTGGCGGGCGAGCATTGCGGCGGGGACCTTCGCATCCGAGTCGCGCAGGTACTGGGCGGAGGTGTCCTCGCTCAGGTTCTCTACGCCCAGGCGTGCCGCGGCGGCGACCAGGTATTCGGCGTGCGGGTGAACTTCGCGGGCGGAGTCGACGATAGTCCAGCCGTGCTCTTCGAGGGTCTCGGCGTACAGTCCAGCACCGTAACCGTAGGCGTAGGAGGGGCCTTCACCGGGCAGAATTTCGGAGGCGGGGCATACGTTCGGGCCGTCGACCAGGGTGTAGCCTGCAGCCTCCACACGGTAGCGGGCGGAGTAGACTTCGCGGCGGCGCGCGTCGGAGAGTACGAGTAGCTCAGCACCTTCTGCGGGCTCAAAACCTTCAGCAGAAGCGAATGCTCGTTCTGCATTCTCTTCCCCGGCGCTTTCCCCGGCAATACCCCCGACTGCCGCACCAGACACAGCACGCTCAGCCAGCGCAGTCAAGCTCATCATGCCGTACACCGGCACCGACCAGGCAAAACCCAGGGCGCGCGCAGTAACGATACCGGCGCGAAGACCTGTAAAAGGTCCCGGGCCGGTACCGGTCAGAATCGCATCCAAATCTTCGCCGCGCACGCCAGCGTCCTGCAGGGCAGCCTGCGCGTAGGGTCCCATCACCTCGGCGTGGGATCGGGTATCTTCGCTCTCGTAGCGAGCGAGGATTTCGAAGGATGTACCGGCTTCGGAGCCGTGCACACGGGCGAGCGCCACAGATGCGGTGGCGGATGAATCAAGGGCAAGTACTAGCACCCTATCATTCTAGCGCGCGGGCTCTAGGCGCTCTGCAGGGCCTCTTTCAGGGCGTCGAAAGCGTGCTCCCAGCGGGGGCCGAAAGCGCGCACCCGCAGCAGGCGAGGCTCGGGGGTGTCCGCATCCTCGTCGCTTTCGTCGTCTTCGTCGTCCCAGCTGAATTCTTCGGCACCCGAGTAGGCGAAGCGTGCATCCGCGCCGGTCAGGCGGGTGAAGTCCAGTTCCAGGCGGGAATCGCTCAGGTGCTCAGCCTTATCGCGACCCCACTCGATGACGGTCACCGAGCGCGGCAGGGAGAACTCCAGATCCAGGTCGTCGAGCTCTTCGGCGCTGGAGAGGCGGTAGGCGTCCACGTGCACCAGGTCGGGGCCGCCGGGTCGGGGGCCGTCCGGCAGGTTCGGGTGCACGCGCGAGAGCACGAAGGTCGGTGAGATGACGCCTTCGCGCACGCCCAGGCCTTCACCCAGGGAGCGAGTGAACGTGGTCTTGCCCGCGCCGAGCTCGCCCGAGAGCAGCAGTACGTCCCCGGCATTCAGGTGCTGCGCCAGGGCGAGCGCCAGGCGGCGGGTATGGTCGGGACCGGTCACGTCCAGGTCGAGGACGGCAGAAATGTACTCAGCGCCCATTAGCCCTCCTGCTCCTGCTCGGTGCCCCACAGCTCGTTCAGTTCAGCTTCAACCCAGGAGCCGCCGGTGTAGAGGCGCTCCACGCGGGGAGAAATGCGGGTCACGATTTCGTAGTTAATGGTCTGCGCGGCTTCCGCCCACTCCTCTACGGGCGGGTTCTCGCCAGCGCCAAAAAGGATGGCGGGCGCGCCCAGGTAGCCCAGGGCGGGGTCGCTCAGGCCGGGTTCGCCCAGGTCAACGACCATCTGGTCCATGGCGACGCGGCCGACCACGCGGTAGGTCGTACCCTCTGCGTTATTGGGTACGGCGCCGTTCTCCGCATTCTGTGCACCCGGGTAGATACGCACCGGCGCGTTCTCCGCAATGCGCGGCACACCGTCCGCGTAGCCGAGAGGCACCAGAGCCAGGGTGGTCGGCTTTTCGGTGTGGTAGCGCAGACCGTAGGAAACACCCTGACCTGCGGGAACTTCCTTCACGGCGGCAATGTGGCTACCCACCGTCATGACAGGCTTTATGCCCAGGTCCTCAGAGGTCACCTCCGGCAGCGGAGAGAGACCGTACAGAGCAAGGCCGCAACGCACACCGTCACCGAGCAGACGCTCCTCCGTATCCCAACCCTCCAGGGAGGCGGTCAGGGTCGCCGGCGAGTTTGCCAGGTGCACCATCTTCGGGTCCAGGCCAGCCTCGCGTGCCTGGGCCACAAACGTATCCAGGGTGTCGAGCTGCTGGGCAGTCTCGGCGCGGGTCGGCTCATCCGCAACCGCCAGGTGGCTGAAAATACCCTCAACCGTAATCAGACCGGCATCCTCCAGAGAGGCGGCGCGAGCCACCAGCGCAGGCCAATCCGCCGCGGTGGCGCCGTTGCGACCCAGACCGGTATCAGCCTTCAGGTGCACAATAGCGCGCTCGCCGGTGCGTTCAGCGGCGGCGGCAACCGCCTCCAGGTCCCAGCCGGAAACACCCAGGCGCACGCCTTCCTGCAGTGCCGCGTCAAAGTCGGTAGAGGGGGTGTGCAGCCACGCCATGAGCGGCGCATCAATACCGTCAGCGCGCAGTTCCAGCGCCTCGTTCACGTGTACCACGCCCAGCAGGTCAGCGCCGGCAGCGATAGCCGAACGTGCCACCGGGTACGCGCCGTGACCGTACGCATCCGCCTTAATCACTGCAATGAGCATGCGGTCACCAATGAGTTCCTTGAGGCGGCGCACGTTATGTTCCAGCGCGTCAAGATCAATCGTGGCGCTACGTTCCACCTGGCCGGGAATGCAGGGCGGGCAGTAAAGCGGTTCGGCAGGCTGCTGAGGGTGAGTCATGGTCCTTCGTTTCTGACGGGCGGGTACTACAGGCTGTGCTTGAGCAGCCTCTCTTCTAGTAAATTCTAGACCTCCCGCTGTGCGAAAGTCCTGTCGCGCTACACTAGGTCAGGTACCCCTTTAGAGAGGAAAGCATCGATGAGCACTCTGCCGCCGGTTCGGACGGTTCACGTGTATTCCATGCACACCGACCCTTTTGCGCAGCCCGGTAGCGGAGATGCAGGCGGCATGAACGTCTATATTGCCCGGTCGGTGCATGCCATGTTGGAGCTGGACCCGGAGCTGCGGGTTGAGGTTTTCACCCTGGACCGCGGTGAGGCGCTTCCGGCTGATTCGCCGTTCCGTCAGCCGCCTCAGCCCGGCGAGCGCCTTGTGCGCCACAGCTTTGATCTTCCTTCCGCCCGTGGTCTTTCTAAGAATGAGCTGGCTGCGGTCACCGATGATTTTGCGCGGGCATGCGTGGAGCAGGCGCTGTACACCCCGGATATTATTCACGCCCACTACTGGCTGTCGGGGCAGGCGGCGGCTCGCGCATCCGAGCTGTGGTCGGCGAAGGGTGCCGGCTCCCCCGTTCCTGTTCTCTTTACTCCCCACACAACGGCTGCCGCTAAGGATGCGCGCCGCGGCGAAGGCGAGGCGCCCGAACCCGAGGAACGCTACCGCGCCGAGCACCTGATGAGTAGCTCCGCGAGCCGGGTCATTGTGAATACTCCCCTGGAAGCGCAGCAGATGAGCGAGTACTACGGTACGGACGCGCAGAAGCTTGCCATTATCCCGCCGGGTGTTGACACCTCGATTTTCCACACGATTCCGGGCGTGCATCCGCTCAATGACACCTCAGAGACGCGTTGCCGCATTGTTTTTGCCGGCAGGCCTCAGCCATTGAAGGGCCCGCACCTGCTGGTGGAGGCGCTCGCGCTGCTCCCCGATGATTTGCAGGTGGATGTGGACATTATTGGTCGTTCCGATTCGGATTATGAGCACCGTCTGCTGGCACGCGCGGAGCAGCTGGGCGTGGCTGAGCGGGTGCATTTGAAGGCCCCAGTTCCTGCGTCTGAGCTGGCGAATATTTTCCGTGCCGCCGATATTGTGGCATCCCCCTCGTCCTCTGAGACGTTCGGTCTGGTGGCGTTGGAGGCGCAGGCGTGCGGCGCGGCGGTGCTCGCTACGGATGCTGACGGTCTGCGCTATGCGGTGGAGAACCACCGTACGGGCCTGCTGGTGGCGCCTCGTACTCCGGAGCGTTGGGCGGCGGCTATTGAACGCCTGGTCCGCGCGCCGTATCTGCGTCATTCGTTGGGTACGAACGCCGCGGCGCGTGCCCGCACGATGGGTTGGGATCAGACTGCGCGCAGGACCCTTGAAGCTTATGCCGAGGTACGTCAGGGTATCTCGCAGTAATTTATTTTTGACGTTGTGAGGAGTTTTTATGTCTTTCTCCATGAGCCGCGATGAGTTCGCCGCATATCTAGATTCGGTGCGCATTACCGGCGAGGTGGCGACCCCGCGCGAGAACAATCTGGACCATATTCAGGGTTTCCTGGATGGCAATGAGCACCTTGAGTTTGGTGTTCAGTGGACCCGCGAGTGGGATTACGATTCGGTGTTTGAGGTGATGGTCCGCCGCGCGGGTCTGAACCCGGACCGTTCGCATACTCACGGCCAGGACACGATTGGTGCCGAGCAGTGCATCAGCGCCCTGGAGGAGTACGCCCGCATTTTCGGTGAGGCGGTACGCGCCGGTTCCCGCATTCTGTTTGCGACCGGTCACCCGGCGGGTCTGTTCCCCATTTACGCGGTGATGGCTGCGGCAGCGAAGGCTGCTGGCGCGGAGGTTCTTCAGATTGAGGAGGGCGAGCGCTTCCTTGACGGTGACGTCCGCCAGATTATGGATGTCGTGATGTTTGAGCAGTACGGCAATCTGCAGCATACGCATTTCCCCGGTCCGATGCGCATCGCTTTGGATCAGCTGGAGGCGCGCGGCGTGACCCCGGATCTGGTGGTTTCGGATCACGGTATGGGTGGTTATGCGGCGTCTACTCGTAAGCTGCTGACGATTGGCATTGCGGATTGTAATGATCCGGGTCTGTTTGTTGCGGCTGAGCAGGGAGATTTGCCGGTGTGTGTGCCGATGGATGATAACGTTCCGCCGCGTCGCTATGAACCGATGATTGATTTCATTTTGGATCGTGCGGGGCTTGAGCGCCCTTAATGTCCCTTTTACGCCGTGTGCGTAGGGTTTGTTATTGAGCCTCCGGGGGTTTGTCTTTTTATATGCCGGTTATTGTTTTTCTGCAGATGCGTGAAACATACCGGTAGTTTTGGGAGTTTCTTAGCTCCACTAGGCATCCTTCCCGGAGGCTCTTATTCCCTTCTTTTTCTGTGATTGATTTCATCACACCGGAGCAACTTTGCCTCTTCATTCTTCGAGACGGAAGACCCCCGACCCCGTAGAATAGTTTACGGAACACGTTTATGCGCTCAGCGAGCTCATATAACGCTCCACTAGGCGTCTTACCAGCGCCTTTGCCGTAGTCTCTGCCATTATTCACTCAGCAAGATTAAGGGTTCACTCATTCATCAGGACAAAGACTAGGACACGTCTCCCTTACACCGATAATTAGGGGTAAATGTGCCTATTCGCCGCTCTCAGTCCGCAATACAGGACAAATTTCCGGGGAAGATTACACCGTTGAAAGTACAAGATCGTCTTAAAAAAATGTGGGGTTCAGACTTCGTTATCAAGCGAAGCTGGCATCCCAAGGTTCAGCGCGCCCTTTACTTTGGCGATTTTTTCGCTATTGCTGTTGCGGTTATCGCTGCGCATCTGATTCGTTTCGGGTGGGAGAATGCTGACCTGCCCTATGTGAACGTTTGGCCTATTAATGTTCTCGATGGCCGCGTACCCGCGATGGACTATATCTTCTTGGGTATTGGCCTGACCGTTGGCTGGTGGTTTATTCTCCAGGTGAACGGCTCCCGTAGCCTGCGCATTATGGGTTTCGGTACTGAGGAGTACCGCCTCATTACTCGCGGCAGTACTTATTTCTTCTGCCTGCTGATTATTGTGGCGTTCTTCCTCAAGGTTGACGTCACCCGCATGTACCTGCTGATTGCTTACCCGCTGGGTCTGTTCTTCCTGCTGATGGAGCGTTGGGTTATTCGTCAGGGCCTGGTGCGTTCGCGTACTCGCGGTCGCGCGCTGACTCGCGTCATGATTATTTCTGATGTGACGACCGGTCAGCACCTGTACAAGAATTTGAAGGATGTGGTTGCTTCCGGCCTGTCCCCCGCTGCGTTCTACCTGCCCGGTTTCACTCCTGGCACTACTGTTGCTGGTGCGCCGATTCCTGTGCTTGGTTACAGCACTTCTCCGGCTGACATTATGGAAGCTATCCGCGAGAACGATATTCACATGGTCGCTGTTACGAATGGCCACCACTTGAGCCCGGACCAGGTTCGTCTGCTGGGTTGGAAGCTGGCGGATGCGCATATTTCGCTGATTATGGCTCCGGCTACGACCGATATTGCTGGTCCGCGTATGCACATGCAGCCGCTGAACGGTCTGCCGCTGGTGCACGTGTCGACTCCGCGTATTACCGGTCTGTCGGCATTCTTCAAGCGTGCTGTGGACGTTGTGTCCTCGGGCCTGGGTTTGATTCTGCTCTCTCCGCTGTTCCTGGTGGTTGCGCTGCTGGTTAAGCGTGATGGCGGCCCGGTCTTCTTCCTGCAGAACCGTGTGGGTCTGAACGGTGAGCTTTTCAAGATGGTGAAGTTCCGTTCGATGCGTACTGATGCTGAAGAGGTTAAGAAGCGCCTTATGGAGCAGAACGAGGGTAACGGCGTGCTCTTCAAGATGAAGGACGACCCGCGTATTACCCCCGTCGGTAAGTTCATCCGTAAGTACTCGATTGATGAGCTGCCTCAGCTGTGGAACGTGTTCATTGGCGATATGTCGCTGGTGGGTCCGCGTCCTCCGCTGGTTGAGGAAGTTGAGCAGTACGAGGATATTGCGTACCGCCGCCTTCTGGTGAAGCCGGGTATTACCGGCCTGTGGCAGGTTTCGGGTCGTAGCGATCTTTCGTGGGAAGAGTCGGTCCGCCTGGATCTCTACTATGTTGAGAACTGGTCGCTTACCGGTGACTTCATTATTCTTCTGCGTACTGTCCGTGCGGTTTTCGCGAAGGAAGGCGCGTACTAAGATACGCTGCGGGGTTCTCCCGCTGGTGTGTGCCGTTTTGAAGATGCTGTCCCGGCACAGGCAGCTTCGGCTTCGCACCGTTGAATAACGTTGAATAAACATGCTGAAGGGGCGTGAATCCATTTCCGGTGGATTCACGCCCCTTCTGCATACCCAGGGTATCTGGGGGCTCTTCTCTTCGTCTTGAGACGAGTGTCAGAGCTTCAGGGTGCTAGTTCCGTTCCCCTATTCTGCGACCTATTCGGCAATGAGCCGGGCGATAACTTCGGGGAGCATCTCCGCGACGCGGGTTGCGGGCGCCGGGCCGGGCAGTGCGTCCTTGACGCTTCCGGTGGCGCTGGCGCGTGCGGCTTCGCCGTGCAGGTAGACTGCGAGCGCACCGATGGAGGCGAAGGTGCAGCCTTCCAGGGCTTCTCCGCGGGCATCGAAGGCGGCTACGGTCTGGGCGAGCAGGGCACCGTAGATGCCGGTGAGGGTGTCGCCGCTGCCTGCGGTGGCGAGCCAGGGGCTTCCTCCGGCAACGCTGTAGGTAGCGCCGTTGGGCGCCGCGATGAGCGTGTAGCCGCCCTTGAGCATGACGGTGGCGCCGGAAAGTTCGGAGGCGGCACGCACCCAGCGGAAGGGTTCTGCGTCGATGTCCTTACGGCTGGGTACGATGGCATCACCCAGGTGCTTTGTCCAGACTTCGGGGGCGAGCTCGTGCACGATGCGCAGGAATCGTTCGAGCTCTGCCGCGTGCGGGGTGAGGATCTTGTGGGAGCCGAGGTGCTTACCGGTTGCCATGTATTCTGCCGCCAGGTCGCAGGCACCCGCGTCGAGGATGGCGGGTTCGGGCGAGTGGAGCAGGTAGCGGTTCTTGTCCAGCGAGTCGTGGCTGGATCCGGAGCCACCCGCCCAGACGGTGACCCTCTGCAGGGCGGGTGCGCCGCTGAAGTAGACGGTTTCGGGGTTGTGGGCGATCATGAGCTGGCGCAGCTCGTGGGAGTTGGCGTTGAAGCGGACCATGCCCACGCCGGTGTTGAGGGCGGCACGCACGCTCATGAGGGCTGCGCCGGGGTATTCGAGGCTTCCGGTGAGCATGCCGAGTACGCCGCGGGTGTACTTGTGAGAGTGTTCGTCGGGTACTTCGATGAGTTCGCGGTAGTCTTCGCGCTCGAGGACGCGCAGGGCGGGCTTGTGGGCGTCGAGGGCTTCGGGTACGCCCAGGTCGTAGAGCTTGATATCTCCGGCGTGCACGCTGTGGCTGGTGCCTGCCGGCAGCTTGTGTCCGATGAAGGTGACGGTGCGGTCGGCACGCAGGGAGGGTTCGTGCACGGTTCCGCGGTTGTTGTCGACGCCGGAGGGGGTGTCTACGGCGAGGACTGCGCCGAGCTTGCCGTCGAGCTGTGCGGTGCGCAGGGTGCTCAGGTATTCGCCGGCGCTACCGCGTACGGCGCCACTGGAGCCGGTACCGAGAATACCGTCGATGGTCAGGTCGTAGCCGGCAAGCTGCTCGTGGGTGTGTTCGGGGTCGAGCACGCGGGTGCCTTCGCCACCTTCGCGGGCGATGAGTTCGAGGTTCTTTTCACTGGGGTCAAAGATGACGGCGTCAACGCGGTGGCCCTTGGCGCTGAGGCGGGCGCCGGCGTAGATGGTGTCTGCGCCGTTGTTGCCCGGGCCGATGAGCAGCAGGATTTTGGCGTTCTCCTTGCCGTGGAGCAGGTCCTGTGCTTCGGCTGCGACGGCGTCTGCAGCACGTTGCATGAGGTAGCCGTCGTAGTCGGCGGCTTCGATGTAGGGCTTTTCTGCTTCGCGTACCTGGGAAGCAGTGTAGATGAGCTTCATTGCTGTCTCCTTGGGTGGCACCGTGCGGGCCTTAGGGGTCACCTGGTGTGGTGTTGGTGTGACTCTGCGTTAGTCGTCGGTGTCGTTACCGGTGATGACGCTGAGTCGGTAGCTTTCGGGGTTGAACTTTTGCAGGTGCGCCAGTTCTGCGTCGCTGAGGTATTCGGCGGTTGCGATGGCGATGGCCATGGGTTCGTCGTGGGTCAGCGAGAGGTGGATGCGGTTGATGCCGAGTTCTTTGGCTCGGCGGGCGATGGTGCCCTGAATGATGAGGTAGGGCTGGCCGCTTTCGGCGGTGGCGACTTCGCAGTCTTGCCAGTTGAGTCCTGCGGGTGCTCCGAGTACTTTTGCGACGGCTTCTTTGGCGGCAAATCGTACGGCTTGGGAGCGCACGTTTCGGGTGCGTTCGTTAGGGGTGAAGACGCGGCGGACGAAGGCGGGTGTTTCGGTGACGATTCGTTCGAATCGTTCGATGTTGACGGTATCTACGCCGATTCCCATGATCATGAGCTTCACCTTCTGGGCTAGGGGTGGTGCCGCGTCCTGTTTGCGGTTTCTCTTGTTTTAAGTCTAGCGAGATTCGTTTCTTTTGGGCGGTTTACCGTCAAATATGACACCCGGTTGATGCCCGTTTCACAGCGTCTATTTTTGTTGGATTATCCATGAATAACCGAGTGGTTAAACGACAAGGGCGGTGGTTGAGTTCTTGAGAGAACTCAACCACCGCCCTTTCGTTATCGCTGAGGCAATTTCCGAGGATTACTCCACGGTCACGGACTTTGCGAGGTTACGCGGCTGGTCAACGTCCAGGCCCTTAGCTTCTGCCAGTGCGCATGCGAAGATCTGCAGGGGCACGGTTGCCAGCAGGGGCTGCAGCAGCGAGGGGCATGCCGGGACGGTGATGAGGCGGTCTGCGTAGGGCTTGACTGCCTCGTCGCCTTCCTCGGCGATGACGATGGTGAAGGCGCCGCGTGCGCGCACTTCCTGGATGTTGGAGACGACCTTGCCGTGCAGGGAGTCGCGACCGTTTGCGGAGGGAACCACTACGATGACCGGCTGGCCTTCATCGATCAGTGCGATGGGGCCGTGCTTGAGCTCGCCTGCTGCGAAGCCTTCAGCGTGGATGTAGGTGATTTCCTTGAGCTTGAGCGCGCCTTCCATTGCGACGGGGAAGCCCACGTGGCGGCCGAGGAAGATCACGGAGGAGGCATCCTTCATTTCGACGCCCAGTTCCTTGACCTGGGTGTCGTTGTCGATGACCTTCTGGATCTTTGCGGGCATGTTCTGCAGCTCGGCGAGGATCGAAGCGATTTCGTCCTTGTACTTGTTGCCGCGCAGCTGTGCCAGGTACAGGCCGAGCAGGTATGCTGCGGTGATCTGTGCCAGGAATGCCTTGGTGGATGCCACTGCGATTTCGGGGCCTGCGTGGGTGTACAGCGCAGCGTCGGATTCGCGGGGCAGGGTCGAGCCGTGGGTGTTGCAGATGGAGATAACCTTTGCGCCCTGTTCGCGTGCGTGACGCACAGCCATCAGGGTGTCCATGGTTTCACCGGACTGCGAGAGTGCCACGATGAGGGTCTTCTCGTTCACGATGGGGTCGCGGTAGCGGAACTCGTGTGCGAGCTCAACCTCGGTGGGGATGCGGCACCAGTGCTCGATGGCGTAGCGTGCCACCTGGCCTGCGTATGCTGCGGTACCACATGCAACGACGATGATCTTGTCGATCGAGCGTAGCACCGAGTCGTCGATGTTCAGCTCGTCGAGGGTCAGGTTGCCGTTCTCGTCGAGGCGGCCCATGAGGGTCTGCTCAACTGCGGTGGGCTGCTCGTGGATTTCCTTCTCCATGAAGGAGTTGTAGCCACCCTTTTCGGCTGCTGCTGCGTCCCACTCGATGTGGAAGGGCTTGCCCTCTGCGGGGTTGCCTTCGAAGTCGATGATGGAGTAGTCGGTGCCGGTGATGGTCACGATCTGGTCCTGACCCATCTCGACGGCTTCCTTGGTGTGATCAATGAACGCGGAGACGTCCGAGCCGAGGAAGTTCTCGTTCTCACCCAGGCCGATGACCAGCGGGGAGTTGCGGCGGGTTGCCACAACGCGGTCCGGGTGGTCGGCGTGGATTGCCAGGATGGTGAAGGCACCTTCCAGGCGGTTGGACGCGATGCGTACTGCCTCGGTGAGGTCACCGGTACCGAGCTTGTTGTAGATGCTTGCAATGGTTGCTGCAGCTACCTCGGTGTCGGTCTGGGATGCGAACTCTACGCCTTCGGCGAGCAGTTCGGCACGCAGTTCTGCGAAGTTTTCGATAATACCATTGTGTACGACGGCGAGGCGGCCGTTGTCGACAACGTGGGGGTGAGCGTTGTTGTCAGTGGGTCCACCGTGGGTTGCCCAACGGGTGTGACCGATGCCAATCTGGGAGTCCGGCAGGGGGTGTTCCTTGACCTCGTTCTCAAGGTTCAGGAGCTTGCCTGCCTTCTTACGGAATACGATGCCGTCGGGGCTTACAACTGCCACGCCAGCAGAGTCATAGCCGCGGTATTCCTGGCGGCGCAGACCTTCGAGGACCACATCGTATGCGTTGTGATCAAACTTGTTACCGTCCGGAGCAGTGTCCAGACCTACATATCCTACGATTCCACACATGTTATAAGTTTATCCCACAAGTATCCAAATATGCGCACGGTGAAATACCGTTATGCGTCACGTCCAATTGAGCTTTTCCTGTCTTTTTCGGTTTTTATCCTTTTTGTCTGTGTTTTTATTTCTTCTCCCCCACTGCAGGGGTAGGTATTTTCCCCGGGGGCTGAAAGTTCGTACACTTAGATAAATGAGCACCGCACCGTATTTTTCTGGCGATGACCGCTTCATGCATCTTGACCGTTCCCGCTGGTCGCACCTAGCTGATGAGATTTCTGTTCCCCTCAGCGCTGAGGAAATTGAGTCTCTTCGTGGTCTGGGCGAAACTGTCGACCTTGAGGAGGTGCAGCGTATTTATCTGCCGGTTTCCCGTCTTCTTAACCTGTATGTGACTGCTGCGTCTTCGCTGAACCATATGACGAATGAATTTCTGCATGTGTCTCAGCGCCGCGTGCCGTTCATTATTGGTGTGGCGGGTTCTGTTGCGGTGGGTAAGTCGACGACGGCTCGTATTTTGCAGGCTCTTTTGAGCCGTTGGCCTTCTACTCCGAAGGTTCAGCTGGTGACTACGGATGGTTTCCTATACCCGAATGCTGAGCTTCAGCGTCGCGGCATTATGCACCGTAAGGGTTTTCCTGAGTCGTATGATCGCCGTGCTCTGTTGAATTTTGTGTCTCAGGTGAAGTCTGGTGCTGAGCGTGTGGTTGCGCCGAAGTATTCGCACCTGTATTACGACATCATGCCGGATGAGCATATTGAGGTCACGGCACCGGATGTTCTGATTCTTGAGGGTTTGAATGTTCTGGCACCTTCTCAAGCTGAGGGTCCGGAGACTTCCGATCTGACGTTGAGTGATTTCTTTGATTTCTCTATTTATGTGGATGCCCGCACTGAGGATATTGAGCGCTGGTATGTGAATCGTTTCTTGACTCTGCGTTCTTCGGCTTTTGCGAACCCGGAGTCGTATTTCAAGCGTTATGCGGAGCTAAGCGATGAGCAGGCGGTTGAGGTGGCGACCGGCATTTGGAAGAGTGTGAATGAGCCGAATCTGTTGCAGAATATTTTGCCGACTCGTGCTCGTGCGCATTTGATTCTTCAGAAGGGTGCCGAGCATACCGTGGAGCGGGTTCTTCTGCGTAAGAATTAGAGGTTCTTTAGGTTTTTAGTGTTCGCGTGCGGCTTTTAGCCGGTATTGTGGTGCATTCTAGTAGAAGGCGCCGGAGGCTCCACTCCCTCGCGGGGTAGGTTTAGGCTTCCGGCGCTTTTTGTTTGCATCTACGCCATGATGAGGAGTTATTGTGAAGTCCCTGCACCGTACGTCTACCGTTCAGGAGTCTCTTAATGGTTCTGCGGTGAACCGCCGCGCTCTCTTGGGGGCCGCTTTGGGGGTTGGCGGTACCGCACTATTGGCGGCTTGTGGTTCGCAGGGTGGTTCGCAGGGTCAGGGTGCCTCCTCTTCATCTTCTGCAGCGAGCGCTTCTGCTTCTGAGTCTGCGACGGCTTCGGCGGCTTCTTCTAGTGTCTCTTCCACTGCGGCAGCCTCTTCTGCCACGCCCTCCCCTGTTGCTTCTGCGACCGGTGCTTCTGCCAGCACTTCGGCTTCTGCGAGCGCGTCTTCTTCCCCGTTGGCTCTTGCTCAGCCGAGTGTTGAGTCTCAGCCGGACTCGTTGCGTTGCCTCGTGAATAAGATGCGCCCTTTTGCTCAGCAGGATTGGGAGCCGAGCGACCTGGTGGAGTTCTACGGTCATCAATTGCGCGCGGAGGCGGCTAAGGCGGCGGATACGATGATTGATGCGGCAGCAACCGACGGCGTGACTCTGCTTGTTTCTAGCGCGTATCGTTCGTATGCGGTGCAGCAGCAGACCTATCAGTATTGGGTTTCGGTGAACGGTCAGCAGGTGGCGGATCAGTTGTCGGCTCGTCCCGGCTATTCGGAGCATCAGACTGGTTTGGCGATTGATTTTGCTTCTCCTGAGGGTTGCCGATTGGAGGAGTGTTACCGCGATACGCTGGCTGGTCAGTGGCTGGCGAAGAATGCTCCGCGTTACGGATATATTTTGCGCTTCCCTGACGGTCGTCAGTCGGTGACCGGTTATCGTTTTGAGCCGTGGCATTACCGTTATGTGGGTGTGCAGATTGCTCAGGAGTATGTGTCTTCGGGTGCGAAGACTTTTGAGGAGTTTATCGGTACGGGGGCGGCACCCGATTATGCAAGTGCGAACTAGGCTCTGGGCTAAGCTTTTGGCTTTGGTCGGTGCGCCAAGTGGTGATGTGCATCGTATTTCTGGCTTCCGTGTCAGAAATAAATAGGCACAGTAGATGCATATTTTTTCGCGTACACGCCGCGTAAATCCGCGATTTTTCGCAGGTTTCAGAGATTTTTACTCACCTTTATGTGACCTAGACCTTAAGTATTGGGTACCGCAGAACCACTGTGAAGAAAAACACATGCTTTACAACGAAAATTTTCTCAGAATATGGCATTTTCTGAGGCGAAAAGGCGCTATTCTATATCTCATGCTTAAGGGTTTTAAAGATTTTGTAATCCGCGGTAACGTCATCGACCTCGCAGTTGGTCTGATTATGGGTACCGCCTTCACCGCTGTGGTGACCTCGCTTGTCCAGGCCGTCCTGATGCCGGCTATCTCCATGCTGGTTGGCTCCCCCAACTTCGACAACTTCCTGGTCTTCGGCCAGATCAAGGTTGGCGTGTTCCTGACCGCTATTGTCAACTTCATCCTGATTGCAGTTGCTGTGTACTTCGCAGTTGTTGTGCCCACTCAGAAGCTGACTGAACTCGCGCTGGCTAAGAAGAAGGCTGAAGACGAGGCTATTGAAAAGGAAGAGACCGAGCTTGACCTCCTGAAGGAGATCCGCGACGCTCTGGCAAAGAAGTAATTTCTCTGCTCTCTAACACTAACTTTCGAACCCCCGTATCCCTGTGGATACGGGGGTTTTCCGTATCCACATCCCCTACGACCACCCAAGATAACGAAGAAGGGCTGGGAAGGTAACAC
>NZ_CAJZIE010000028.1:0-25372 GCF_916049665.1 uncultured Rothia sp.
TAGCCTCAACCACACACAACGTGCACGGTCAGAGACTAAAAGATAGCACCCTTCTCCAGAACCTTATATCTCGCCACCACAGCAAGATAATCATCAGTTCCCACGCGGAGGAGGGGCTTCAATCACCGAGATGCAGACCGACCCAACCACTGTTTCGGTCCGCAACCTTCCTGCTCAACCTTAACATGAGCTTCACCACTTACACAAAAATTGTTACGTTACTGAACAATATTCAGCGCACAGCTCAGAAACGCGGCTCATAAATACAGCTCAAACGTACACCGTGAAATCCGCAGAGCCCGCGCTGTGGCGTCGCTTTTTCTCCATCTCAGCCCCGTATCACCCTGTGAATGTCTGCATTCACACACCGGATACTTCCGCCCAGTGAACTATCCTGTTAAAACGAAAGGGTCGAAACAACTCTCCGGACGCCCCGCACACAGCACCTCGTGTGCCCCGCACCTACCCTGGTACCTACCCCGTCACCTACCGGCGCGGGAATAACAACCCGAAGAGAACCGTTACACCCGACGGACAGCGCGCTAGCACAAGCCTGCTGGCGCATCCACTCACGTTGCGAAAGGAACCCACGTGGCAGAGAACTTCCAGTGGACAGAAACCGACCAGCGCGCCGTAGATACCGCACGTATCCTCGCCGCTGACGCCGTAGAGAAGGTCGGATCCGGCCACCCCGGTACCGCAATGAGCCTGGCGCCGGTCGCCTACCTGCTCTTCCAGAAGGTCATGAACCAGGATCCCTCCGACGACCGCTGGGAAGGCCGTGACCGCTTCATCCTGTCCCCCGGCCACACCTCCCTCACCCTGTACACTCAGCTGTTCCTCGGTGGCTACGGCCTGGAAATGAAGGACCTGGAAGCCCTGCGCACCTGGGGCGCCCTCACCCCCGGCCACCCCGAATACAAGCACACCAAGGGTGTAGAAATCACCACCGGCCCGCTCGGCCAGGGTCTGGCATCCGCTGTTGGTTTCGCCTACGCACAGCGCCGTATGCGCGGCATGTTCGACCCCGAAGCAGCCCCCGGCACCTCCCCCTTCGACCACCACGTCTACGTCATCGCCTCCGAGGGTGACGTGCAGGAAGGCGTCACCGCCGAGGCGTGCGCGCTCGCAGGTCACCAGGAGCTCGGCAACCTGATCGTCGTGTGGGACCGCAACCACATCTCCATTGAAGAAGACACCGACGTTGCCTTCACCGAAGACGTGGCAAAGCGCTACGAGTCCTACGGTTGGGACGTTCAGCGCGTGGACTGGACCCGCACCGGTGACTACGTTGAGGACGTCGCAGAGCTCTACGCCGCTATTGAGCGTGCGAAGGCTGTCACCGACAAGCCCTCCTTCATTGAGCTGCGCACCATCATCGGGTACCCCGCCCCCACCAAGCAGAACACCGGCGCAGTGCACGGCTCCAAGCTCGGTGCCGAAGAGGTTGCCGCAACCAAGGAGCTGCTCGGCTTCGACCCCGCCAAGAGCTTCTTCATCGAGGAGAACGTCCTGGCACACACCCGCCAGCTCGTTGAGCGCGGCGCAGCGGCACACAAGGCATGGGACGAGAAGTTCGAGGCATGGGCTAAGGCAAACCCCGAGCGCGCTGAACTGTACAAGCGCCTCGTTGCAGGCGAACTGCCCGCAGACTACAAGGCTGCCTTCCCCGTGTTCGAGGCTGGCACCTCTGTGGCAACCCGCGCGGCATCCGGCACCGTCATCAACGCTATTGCTGAGACCTTCCCCGAACTGTGGGGCGGCTCCGCTGACCTCGCCGGCTCGAACCTGACCACCATCAAGGGTGCAGAGTCCTTCAACCCGGCATCGCGCACCACCGAAGACTGGACCGCGAACCCCTACGGTCGCGTTCTGCACTTCGGTATCCGTGAGCAGGCTGCCGCAGCCATCGTGAACGGTATCGTGCTTTCCTCCCCCACCCGCGCGTTCTCGGGTACCTTCTTCGTGTTCTCCGACTACCAGCGCCCGGCTGTTCGCCTCTCCGCGCTGATGGGCGTTCCCGCACTGTACGTGTGGACCCACGACTCCATCGGTGTGGGCGAGGACGGCCCCACCCACCAGCCGATCGAGCACCTCTCCTCGCTGCGCGCTATCCCCGGCTTCGACGTGGTTCGCCCCGCGGACGCTAACGAAACCGCCGTCGCATGGCGCACCATCCTGGAGAAGTCCGACCGCCCCGCGGGCCTCGTGCTCTCCCGCCAGAACCTGCCCGTCTGGGCTCGTGAAGACGTTCACGCAGACGCTGAGGGCGAGAAGTTCGCTTCCGCTGAGGGCACCGCACGCGGCGGCTACATCATGGCTGACACCGAGGGCACCCCGGACGTCATCCTGATCGCTACCGGTTCCGAGGTTGAGCTGGCTATCCAGGCTCGCGCAACCCTCGCCGAGCAGGGCATCGCAGCACGCGTGGTCTCCATGCCTTCGCGCGAGTGGTTCGCCGAGCAGAGCGAGGAATACCGCGAGTCGGTTCTGCCCTCCTCCGTGGCAGCCCGTGTCTCCGTCGAGGCTGGCCTGGCAATGAGCTGGTACGACCTGCTCGGCACCGCAGGCCGCGCCGTGTCCATCGAGCACTTCGGTGCATCCGCCGACGCGAAGACCCTGTACCGCGAATTCGGTATCACCGCGGAGGCTGTCGTTGCCGCCGCTAAGGAATCCATCGACGCCGCTAAGTAAGCAATAACAACGCCGCGGTAACTGCCGCACACACTGCGCTCCCTCCTGTACGGGCTCCTCTGTACGGGTGCCTCTGTACGGGTGGGGTGCAGACGCAACGGGTAGGCTCCGGCTGACCACTCAGCCGGAGCCTCCCGCCGCCCAGAAGATTTCACTGATATCTCAATTTTCAATTTCGACATTTCAATCTCGACAAAGAATCGAAGGTTTTCACATGTCTGAGTCCACTCAGAAGCTGTCCGACGCCGGCGTCTCCATCTGGCTTGACGACCTCTCCCGCGAGCGTCTGACCAGCGGCAACCTCGCCGAACTCATCAAGACCCACAACGTCGTCGGTGTGACCACCAACCCCACCATCTTTGCTGGCGCGCTCTCCAAGGGTGCCGCATACGCCGAGCAGATGCGTGAGCTTGCCGCCGCCGGCGCGAGCGTTGAAGAGGCAGTGTTCGCTGCAACCTGCGACGACGTACGCAACGCCTGCGACGTGTTCGAACCCGTCTACAAGGCATCCAACGGTTTTGACGGCCGCGTTTCCATCGAGGTTGACCCCCGCCTGGCACGCGACGCAGAAGGCACCGCCAAGATGGCGCGTGAACTCTACGAGCGCGTGGGCCGCGAAAACGTCATGATTAAGATCCCCGCAACCCAGGAAGGTCTGCGCCCCATCGCAGAAACCCTGGCAGCTGGCATCAGCGTGAACGTGACCCTGATTTTCTCCCTGACCCGCTACCGCGAGGTCATCAACGCCTACATGCTCGGCCTGGAGCAGGCGCTGGAGAACGGTAAGGACCTGTCCACCATCCACTCGGTCGCGTCCTTCTTCGTCTCCCGCGTAGACACCGAAATCGATGCACGCCTCGAAGCTGCCGGCGGCGACGCTGTACAGCTGAAGGGCAAGGCGGGCCTGGCAAACGCGCGCCTCGCCTACGAGGTATTCGAGGAAATGTTCTCCTCCGAGCGTTGGGCACGTCTGCAGGCACACGGCGCGAACGTACAGCGTCCGCTGTGGGCGTCCACCGGCGTGAAGGACCCCGCACTGCCCGACACCCTCTACGTGACCGGCCTGGTTGCACCCAACACCGTGAACACCATGCCCGAGGCAACCCTGAACGCTGTTGCCGACCACGGCGAAATCACCGGCAACACCATCGTGCCGAACTACTCCGAATCCAACGATGTTCTGGACGCTATCTCCGCTCACGTCTCCTACCCGGAGGTCGTGGAGAAGCTCGAGGTTGAGGGCCTGTCCAAGTTCGACGTTTCCTGGGAAGAGCTGCTGCAGACCGTCCGCGAGGCACTCGAACAGGCCAAGTAGCCGCTAGTAGCCGCCGAACTATAGCGCGGCACTAACCGCTGTCGGTGTGCACCGCCCGATGCGCACCACGGCACCGCACCCTAATCCGCCGGGATTTTTGCCAGGGTTCCCGCCCGAGCTTCACCGCTCAGGCCACCCCAGGGAATCTCGGCGGGTTAGGTGCCCCTCATATCATTCCGTCAAAAACCGGTACAATACAGGGACACACCTTCCAGAATGCGGCATCGCCTCCGCGCGAATAAGGTACGAACCGCGCGCCGCACGAACCAACCAAGGCAATCAAAGGAATATATTGTGACTAACGGTCATGAAGCGAACCCCCTCAGGGACACTCGCGACCGCCGCATTACCCGCATTGCGGGGCCGTCCGCGCTCGTCTTTTTTGGCGTAACCGGTGACCTGGCCCGCAAGAAGCTGCTTCCGGCAGTGTATGACCTCATGAACCGCGGTTTGCTCCCCCCGAGCTTCGGCCTCGTCGGCTTCGGCCGCCGCCCCTGGAGCGATGACGACTTCCGCGCTTACGTGCGTGAATCTGTTGAGGCAAACGCCCGCACCCCCTTCCGCGAGGACGTATGGAACCAGTTCCAGCAGGGCATGCGATTCGTTGAAGGTGCCTTCAACGACGATGCAGCCTTCGAAAAGCTCAAGAGCACCCTTGCAGAGCTCGACGAGCGTGGCGCTCACGGCAACCACGCCTTCTACCTTTCCATCCCCCCGAAGGCATTCGAGCAGGTCCTCACCAAGCTCGCCGAACACGACCTCGCATCGCGCGATAACGACACTGTCAACCCTGTCGACGGTTGGCGCCGCGTGGTCATTGAGAAGCCCTTCGGCCACAACCTTGAGAGCGCACGCGAACTGAACTCCATCGTGGAGGCAGTCTTCCCGCCCGACGCCGTGTTCCGCATCGACCACTACCTGGGCAAGGAAACCGTTCAGAACATCCTGGCGATGCGTTTCTCCAACCAGATGTTCGAACCCCTCTGGAACTCCCACTACGTGGACCACGTCCAGATCACCATGGCTGAAGACATCGGCATCGGCTCCCGCGCAGGCTACTACGACGGCGTGGGTGCGGCCCGCGACGTCATCCAGAACCACCTGCTGCAGCTGCTCGCCCTCACCGCCATGGAAGAGCCCCTCAGCCTCGACGCCAAACACCTGCGCGCCGAAAAGGCTAAGGTCCTCGAAGCTGTGCGCATCGACGACCTGCCGAACTCCTTCGCGCTCGGCCAGTACGCCGCAGGTTACCAGGGCGGCGAACACGTCAACGGCTTCTTCGACGAGAACGACATCCCCGCAGACTCCCGCACCGAAACCTTCGCAGCGCTGAAGGTGTCCATCGCCAACCGCCGCTGGGAAGGCACCCCCTTCTACCTGCGCGCTGGCAAGCGCCTGGGCCGCCGAGTCACCGAAATCGCCGTGGTCTTCAAGAAGTCCTCCGACCGTCTCTTCGGCGAACGTGAAAACCCGCAGGTCGGCCAGAACGCCATCGTCATCCGCGTGCAGCCCGACGAAGGCATGACCATCCGCTTCTCCGCGAAGGTGCCCGGCACCCAGATGGAAATCCGCGACGTCAACATGGACTTCGGCTACGGCCACTCCTTCACCGAAGAATCCCCCGAAGCCTACGAGCGTCTCATCCTGGACGTTCTGCTCGGCGAGCCGCCGCTGTTCCCCCGCCACGAAGAAGTTGAGCTCTCCTGGAAGATCCTCGACCCCTTCGAAGAGTACTGGGAAGAAAACCGCATTAAGCCTGAACCCTACGAGTCCGGTTCGTGGGGTCCGCGTTCAGCACACGAGATGCTTGAGCGTGACAACCGCGCTTGGAGGCGCCCGTGATCTCGCACCTGCATAACACCACCGTTTCCGCTATCAACAAGGAACTGAGCCACCTGACTGCCGCCAACGGTAGCCTCAGCAGTGGACGAGTTCTCACCCTCGTTGTTCTCGCGGAAAAGGGCCACTCCCGCGAAGCAATGCGCGCCGCGATTCGTGCCTCCCACGAACACCCGAGCCGCATTATTGTGCACATCTCCCACGACCCGCTCGACCCCGACCAGCTGGATGCAGAAATCCACCTCGGCGGCGACACCGGCGCATCCGAGATGATTGTTCTGCGCGGCTGGGGTAGCGCATCCCGCCCGACCGAGGCGCTGATTTCCGGTCTGCTGCTGCCGGACTCCCCGATTGTGGTCTGGTGGCCGCACTCGGTACCTGAGAACCCGGCGCAGCATTCCATCGGTCGCATTGCGCAGCGCCGCATCACCGATTCGGCACGTGCAGCAGACCCGAAGGAAGCCCTCAAGCACCTCGCCGAGGTGTTCCGTGCTGGCGACACCGACCTGGCGTGGACCCGCCTCACTCTGTGGCGCACCCAGCTGGCAGCGCTCATGGAACAGATGCCTTCCTCCCCCGTGCGCCGCGTGGTTGTGTGGGGTTCGGGCAAGTCCCCGTCCGTGGTGCTGCTCGGTACGTGGCTCGGCTGGAAGCTTGAAGCGCCCGTGCACCTCGCCACCATTGGCGCGGCAAACCGCGGTCTGTACCGCGTCAGCATTGAGCGTGAAGACGGTTCTGTGACGATGTTCCGCCCCGGTATTTCCGTGGCAACCATTTCCACCCCGTACGCGCCCGATCAGCAGATTGCGCTGCCGGTGCGTACCCTCGCCGAGTGCATCTCTGAGGAGCTGCGCCGCCTCGACCCGGACGACACCTACGGTGACGTTCTGAAGCAGGCGTTGCGCACCGTAACCCTCGTGGACGATACCTGCCAGCCTGAAGACATGCTGGACCTCGAAGAATACCCGGAGGTTTTCGATGCCTAAGATTCAGAACATGGGCGCATCCACCCCCGTCCTGGTGGCGCACCCGACCCGCGACGCTCTCGCAGCGGACGCGGTGACCCGCATCCTCGACATCATTGAGCACGTGCTCTCTGAGCGCACGATCGCCCACATTTCGCTGACCGGCGGCACCATGGGTATCGCTACTCTGAAGGCGTGGGCTGAGAACGAGCGCGTGAAGGATATCGACTGGTCGCGCGTGCACTTCTGGTTCTCTGATGAGCGTTTTGTGCCCGAGCGTAGCCCCGAACGTAATGACGGTCAGGCTATTGAGGCGCTACTCGCTCCCCTGCTGTCGCACGGCCTGGTCGTGGGCAATGTGCACCGCATGGGCCCGTCCGATATTTTCACCGGCCTTGAGGCTGCCGCCGAGCACTACGCTTTTGAGATGCGCGACTACGCCGGTTCTGCACCGGCTGTGACCGTGCAGATGCCCGAGGGCGCGACCGAACTTCCGTTGGCTGGCGGTCACGGTGGCGGCGCAGGTCACGAGCACGGCGGCTCCGGCGGCTGTGGTTGCGGTGGCGGCGGTTGCGGTTCGTCTGCACCGGAGCAGTCCCTCGAAGAAACCACTCTCGAAGACTTTGACGCTGCCGCTGAGGCTGCCGAAGCTGCAGAGTCCGCCGGTGGTTGCGGATGCGGCGGCGGAGGCTGCGGTGGTGGCGGTGGCCAGTGGCCCGCACCGGTCTTTGACATCACCCTGCTGGGCATGGGCCCTGACGGCCACATCGCCTCCCTGTTCCCGGGCCGCAAGCAGGTTCTGCTGGGCACCGGCCTGCCGGAGGACCCGGTTGAGGGCGGTAAGGCTGTGACTGTGATGGTTTCTGATTCGCCGAAGCCCCCGGCTGAGCGCGTGTCGGTGACCCTGCCGATTATCAACAACTCCCGCAACGTCTTCTTCCTCATCACCGGTGAGGATAAGCAGGATGCGACCAGCCGCCTGCTGGCTGGCGCGAAGCTGGACGCTGAGGATCTGAACGCGGAACTGCTGCTGGAGACCCCGGCGGTGGGTGCGCGCGGTAAGAAGCAGACCTTGATTTTTGCTACTGAGGAGTCGCTGGCTCCTGAGAACCGCCCGTAAGGTTCGGTTCTGAACTGCATGAGATAAAGGGTGGAGCCCCGGATAGTTTCGACTACCCGGGGCTTTTCTCTATGGTGTTTGAACCAGTCCGAAATGGTACTAGAAGTGGTACCATGAAGTATGCCGAGTCACTCTCTCCCCCGCCAAGAGCTCTACACCTACCGCGTCGAGTGGTCTGAAGACGACCAGGAATTTGTCGGAACCGTCGCCGAATTCCCCAGCCTCTCATACCTGGCACCGACCTCGACCGAAGCATTCGCAGGTATTCGAGAAGTCGTCGCCGACACCCTCGAAATCCTTGAAGAAGACGGCCGCGAGGCACCCGAACCGTTCTCCCTGCGTTCCTTCTCGGGCCGATTCAACTTGCGTGTTTCACCGCAGTTGCATCGTCGTTTGGTTCAGCAGGCAGCGCTTTCTCACCAGAGCCTGAACCAGTACGTGAGCCAACAGCTCGAGGCAGTCGCCTAAGTAAGCCAATACATCTTCATCATCCAACGAAGATTCTAAAATGTTATGACATGACAAAAGGGCGGGGCCCCGGATAGTTTCGACTATCCGGGCCCCCCCTTTTGCTATGTCGCGCTACTGCTCAGGGGCGGTAGGATTCTGCGGCTCTTGCTCTTCCGAAGATTCCTCCCCCTCGAAGCCCACGTACAGCGCCGCCAGCGACGGAACCGTCGCCTCCAGCACCTCCTGCGCCTCCTCAGCGGTCGGGGCGAGCTTCGCGCCAGTCAGCTGCAGGTACTCGCGCACCGTCATGGGTTGCGCCCAGTCAAAATGCTCACGCACGGCGGTGATGTTCGCGCCGGCCTGCAACACGTTAATGCCGCGGGCAAGACCGATGTCCGTCACCTTCACGATGGCGTCAGTCTCATCGGGAATGTCGTACGGGTCGCGGTTCTGCAGGTCCACGATGAACGGTAGCACGCCGCGGCTCTCAGCGCGCAGGGCGAACTTGGTGTGCACCTGGCTCACCTCGTGCACCTCACCCACACCCACGGCGGGCACGACCATGAAGCCCGCCTGCAGGTCGTTCACCGCGTCCAGGGTACTTGTCTGCCCGAAACCGGAGTACAGCTGCACCACCGGCACGAGATAGCACACCTCCGCCTTGAGCGCCTTGCGAGCCTCAATGTCGATGTACTCCCAGGCGCCGCCGGTACCGTCCGTAATGTCGCCGGAGTGGTGCGCGTAAATGGCGCCCTGGCTGTTCTTCACGGTCTGCGACCAGTAGCTGATCTTGTCCATGTAGTTGCCTTCGGCATCGAACATCATCAGCGACAGGTCAATGTCCACGCCCTCATCCCAGAAGCAGAAGAGGCGAATCACGCCGGTGGGCGGCAGGTGCACCGTGGAGGTGTTGTAGCGGCCCATGCCGTCCAGGGAGGGGCGGGCACTGCGGGTGTTCAACGGCATGACCATGTCCCCCACCTGCTCGGGCAGGTAGATGCTGGTCTCGGCAAGGCGGCCGGACAGACCAATCTCAACCAGGCGTTCCAGCAGGTCCAACACCACAGGGCTGTACTCGCGCGCAGGAATCATGGTGGCGATGCCAGTCTTGGACAGGTTCATGCGCTGCGGGGCGGCAGGCTGAGTCTTCTGAGCGGACGCCGCGCGGCGCTCCTCGCGCTGGCTCGCGGCAGGTTCGGAACCGACCGGAATAGAACGCATCGGGTTCTCGGGGCCGGAATTATCGCCAAAGAACGAGCCCAGCGGGTTCGGGATGCCCGCGTTCTGCATGATGTTCTGAACCCTGGCGACGCCCTCCGGGTTGCGGCGCGCGTAGTCAGCGAGCTCCTGCTCCTCCTGCGCCGCCACCGGGTTGGCGGGGCGCTCCTTCGGCGGGTTCGCGAGCGCGTTACGCTGCAGGGCCACCAGGTTGCGAATCTGCACCAGGATGGGCGCGGACACGCGCGGCGCCACGGCGGCAAACGCGTCAAAGATGACCTGCTGGCCAGGGCTCGGGGCGGTGTCGATGCCGTAGCGCGGCACCTCAAAAGCGGTCAGGGCGCGCACCAGCTGGCGCGCAAACACGCCCGGACGCGTGGACAGCAGACGTGCCACGTTCTGGGCATCCCGGGTGGCGTAGGCGCGGTCCACCAGCGACTCGAAGCTGTACACCTCACCGCGGTACAGGTCGTCAGCCCAGCGGCTCAGTGCGGTCAGCGAGGGGTAGTCGCCGGGGTGAATCGCTTTGACGAGGCGCTTATACATCTCGGCGGCGGGCGCACTGTCGTAGCGGGCGCCGACCGGGTCGGCATCAATGATGCGGTTGAGCAGATGCGCGATGCAGGTGCGTTCGTTGCGGCGCAGCTTCAGGCGCGGCGCGGTGCTCAAGCTCAGGTCGCCCACCGTGCCGTTGAAACGCAGGCGCGAGTAGGCGGCGGCGAGGGCGAGCGCCTCCTTCATGGTGTGCAGACGTTCGGCGTCTTCAGGGTGCAGGCAGGCGGCGATGAACACGCGGTTCTCGCGGCTGGTGTTTTCCGGTCGGGTAGCCGACAGCGCGTCATGCTGGGCGAGGAAACGGCGCAACGCCACCAGGTCGCGCTGGTCGGTCTGGTTGTACGCCTGCTGCTGGCCAAGCAGCTGCTGGTAGAGGGCACCCGCCATAATCAGGGCGTTCTGCACACCGCTGACCATCTGCAGGGGGCGGCGGTTGCGTTCCATACTTGTCAAGTTGGAGCGGCTCATCGGCTGCTGCCACTCGTAGGGCACGTAGTTCTCGGGCAGGCCACCAACGATGCGCTCCGTGCCGTCCGGGTTGTAGTACGGGTTGGAGAGGTAGTGCATGATCTGCTCGGTGTAGCGCTGCTCCTCGGTGAGCGTCAGGGCGCGCAGATCAAAGTCGCGGCGGAACACGCGGCCGGGGCGGTACCCGTACTCGTAGGACCAGATGGTCAAGAACAGGGCAAATTCGTTGGTGCTGGCCTTCAGCGCCTGGGCGAGGGATTCCTCGCTGAGTGTCAGGCCGCAATTGCTCAGGGCGGACACTCGCCCCAGGTCGGTGTCGAATACGCCGACCTGGTGCCGCTCGTTAATGCTCGAGTAGTTCGAACGGTAGGAGGGGCCGTACAGGTCGGTGAAGACGTACACGCCGTAGCGGCGCATCAGGATGAGGCGCACGAGGGGGCTGAGGCCTTCGGGTGCTTCGCCGTGAAGGTAGGCGGATTCGTTGAGGTAGGGTGATTCCTGCAGGTAGGGGGATGCGTCGTAGGGGGTAGTCACGGGTCGTCCTTTCCGTTGGTCTCACCCGACTGTCACCGTCGGTGGTGTGTTTATGTTCTTATCGTAGCGACGTGGGCGCGGGTTGTCGTTGCGTTTGGTCATCGGTGACCTGCGGGGGTGCGTATTCGCGGGAGCAACAGGCGGTTACGTCATTCCGTGCGGGGCTCGCCAGTCGTCTGCGCCCCGTCATCGCGGTGGGAACGGGGCTTAAAAGAAAAATGGCGGGAAGCGAAGAATCCGACAAATATAAGAAAAAGATATTTCAGAAAGTAGGACTCTTCATGATCCGCCATTACCTATAGAGTACTCCCGCCCCGCGACGGCGGTCAAGCCGTTTCGTCACGGGGCGGTGAGTGGGGTTTAGTGCACCAGGTTGGGTACAGGGGTTGCGCGTATAGGGGCGCAGTTACAGGGCTGCTCCCCTACAACTCCCCTACCGTGAGCTACCCTTCAGCGCCTACCGATGAGGTGCCCCCCCCCACCGAGGTGTCCCCGCTCGAGGTTTCTCCACCCAGCAGGGCGAGCGCGGCCTCGCGGGCGGCAAGCGCCTCCTCAGTGACGCGCGGGGTCACCGCCGCCAGGGCGCGCAGGCTCTTCGCCAACACCGTGGAGCCCTTCATTTTCGGTTCCAGCTCGGCGGGAATCTCAACAGCCACACCGTACAGTTCGGCAAGCTCCAGCGCAAGCTTCACGATGGGAGCGCCCTGCCTCACCTGCGGAACTAACGGAAGGATCTGGCGCACCGTCTGGAAGACAGACCACCCCGCCAAAGGGCTCAGCGAAGCGGCATCGTTCAACGTCTGCACCAGACGATTCACCCCAAACCAGCCGTGTTCCAGAAGGTACCCAAGTTCACTGGCGAAAAGGTGCGCGTCCCAGTTGCCGCGGTCTATAAGGGCTGCAATCGTCTCTGCCGTCAACGCTCGACGCTCCGCGGCGTGCACTACAGAAGCCCACGCCAGGAAGTTATACGACGGCACACCCAGGGTACGCTCAGCAGCACCGAGCGCATGCAGAACCTCCTCAAAGCCGTGAAGGCGGGAGAACTGATACACGCTCAATAGCGGCTTATACTGCGCCGCTAGAAGGTCCGGGTTGTGGCGCATCGCCCAGGCGTACCAGCCACATACCAGGGCAACAGACGGCACCTCGGTATGTTCCAGGGAACGCCCCGGATACTCCGCGCAAGCACCAGCCACCGTGTACGCCGCCGCCGTGAACGTACTCCGTTCCGTGGCCGACTCCTCCCCCGGCACCTGCCACAGCTCATAGGTGGAATCATTCACCTCATACTCTCCACGCAGAACCTTCGGAAACGCCTCACGGTACGACTTGAAACGAATCACCGTACGCTCAAAAGAACGCTCCACCGCAGGCAACGGCTCAGCCAGCAGAGGCGCAAAACCCTGCCCAGCCGCGCCCTCACTACTATAGGGCTGATCCCCGAACGCAACGCGAAGCTGCTCGTGGAATAGCGTCGTCGGCGACCGGTACGCCCAATATTCGCTACCCTTCCGCGGGTACCCCCTGAAGTAAAAATCAGAAGGCTGAAAACGCCCCACATGCTCCGCTACCGCCGCGGGGTCTGAGGCGTGCACATGCTGGACCAGCAGGCGGTACGCCAGATACCGCAACTGGTCGCGGCCGTCATGCCAGGCACGACTCAGGTAGCGGCGCAGGTGCTTCTGAAAAGCAGGACTGAACTCAATGTTTCGCCCCTCCTGATGCGCCCGGTGCAGGTAGGTCAGCAGCGCCGGGATGCGGTGGACAGACTGCTCCCTCTCGTTGAGGTGGTAGAGGGTGAATAGTAGCTCCTCGCAGTCCCGGTCGTCGCGAATAGCATCACGGGTGGATTCGGAGGCGCGCCCAGCCTGCGGCGTTGCTTTGATGGCGGCGTTCAGCTCAGCGGCTGAGAGCCCAAGGGAAGGGACATCCGGGATCTGCACGCTATGGGGCGGCTGATCTGAGACGGGCTGAATCGAACTGAGTTGAATCGAGCCGGGTTGGCTGGACACAGTGCCAGGGCATAGCTTCTGGGCGCGGTCCTTGAGCTCCAGAGGAAGAACCTCCACAGCATCCTGCACGTATGCAGACACCTCACCGGCACGTTCTGGCACCGCCCGGACACTCAACTCAAACACCTTCAAACCGGCGGTCATCAGCTTCTTCTCACGCCGGAACAGCAACTGCGCGGCGGCAGGTAGCGCCTCCGCCACCAGGGTTTGAAGCTCATCAGCAGTCAGCGGCGCCTGACCGGCAGAGGCAGCACCGCCAGACGGCGCGCAGACCTGCAGAATACTCTGTAACATCTGCGCACCCAAAGCAGCCGTGGTCGCCACCGGCGAAGCCAACAACGCCGGAATCAGCGCACCGTGCCGAGCATAGGATTGCGCCCGCTCCGCCAAAGCCTGCTTACGTTCAGCACCCCGCAGACCCTTCGGGACCGCCGTCAGCGCCTCAAAGGCACGCGAGAAAACGCGGGCGTTCTGCGGCGCATAATCACGCAGCAATGCCTGAACGCACTCCTGCTCAATCCGGGCGCGATACTGCGGAAAATGCTCCGCCAAATACACCAGCAAATCATGACCGCAGATGGTCAGCTGAGCATCATAAATAAACCAAATCGCGAAACCATTCGAGGGCATGGCACCCTCCACGGTAAACAGCGCCCAGATCTTTTCCCAGTGCTCCGGATGCTCCCTAAAGAATTCAGCAATCGCCTCATCATCCATAGAACGCATGGAACGGCCCGGCACAATACGCCACAGAAACTCCTGCAGGTATTCGGCACTCCACGCAGGCGCCGCAGGATGCACGCTTTCAGGCACAGTATTAGGCACCGTTCTCACCCAGCAGGGCGAGCGCGGCTTCGCGGGCGGCAAGCGCCTCCTCAGTCACGCGCGGGGTCACCGCAGCCAGGGCGCGCAGGCTCTTCGCCAGCACGGTAGAGCCCTTCATTTTCGGCTTCAGCTCGGCGGGAATCTCAACCGGTGTGCCGTACAGTTCGGCAAGCTCCACCGCCAGGCGCACATAGTCGCCGCCCTTCGTCAGCCCACCAACCATCGGCAGCAGCAGACGCAGAACCTGCAACACACGCCAACCCGCCAGCGGACTAATAGCCGACACCTCACGCAGGGTCGCCACCAGGCGGTTCGCAAGGACCATCCCGTCCTCCAGAGCCCACTTCAGGGTCTCTGCGAAGGTTCCTGTATCCAGCAGGCCCGCCTCAAAGAGTGCCGCAATGGCCTCTGCCGCCGCCAGACGGTACTCAGGGTTCTTCGCGCTCGCCACATAGCCGAGCAGGGTGCAGGTCGGGGCGCCCACCTGCACGGTGGAATCCCTCAGCGCGCGCATCAGCACGGGGACGGGGGTTATGGTCTTCTCCTCAATGCACTGCGAAGCGGCGAACAGGAAGTATGCCGAGAGCAGGTCCGGGTTGTTCTGAAGCAGCCAGGACGCCCACTCGGTGAGCACGATAATATAGTCGCCCCGCCACCCATCGACGCTATCGAGATTCAGTAGGTACACGAAGGGAATCAAGGCGGTGTTAAGAGCTTCGTAGGCGATGGCTTCCTCGGGGCTCATGCCAGCGGTTGCGCGGCTCAGCGCCTCGCGCGCCTCATCCGCGGTATCCGCAATGTCGCCCTTGACCTGCCACATGGGCTGGTACTTCACGAATTCCTCAACGTTAAAGTTTTCGAAGCCTGCCTCGCGGAGACGACCCGACCTGCTGGCCTCCTGGTATTCCCAGACTCGATCATTGTCGAGACCACGGTTGAATCCGCTCCAGGGCATATCCATGCCAGAAACAGTGCGATAAGTCCAGTCACTGTAGCTAAGCTGACGGGCGGGTAGCGGGGCGCTCAGCAGACGCACCGTACGTCCTTCCGTGTGGTACTCTCCCCCGGCGGCGACGGCACGCATCTGCTCGCGGAAGATCTCATAGAGGTCGCGGTATCCCTTCAGCGGCTTGTAGTCAGCATTCCAGAGATGGTGTTTATTCTGAATAGTCAGACGTATCATCTCTTCCTTGCTCAGGAGCGCGTTACTCGGGCGAGCTCGTGCAACCATCTCACTACGATCGGAATACTGCAGGAGCGGCGTGAGCTCGGATAGCTCCCAGGAATTGCATCCCATGGCCTCGGCGTTAGTATCCAACACGGCGCACAGCGCAGGCATACACGCAACGTTGTTGTAGTAATATTCACGGGCAATTTTGCGCAGGGTACGCAGTTGCTGCTGACCCGCCGGTGCCAGCTTGTCGGTCGCGGCAAAGTGGTAAAGACGAGCCAGGTTCTCTCCCCTAGTGCGGGGAGATTCGTCCCCGGTAATTCGACCCGAGGTGGTGTTCGATTCCTCAATCAGCAGAGTGCAGAACTCGTTCACGTCCGTAATCGGGGTGAACGGCTCATGGTGCGGGGTGCCGGGCAACAGCACCGGCGGCACCTCTACGGAGGCGCCCGCCGCCTCCGCCTCTTCCGCCATGGGCAGACGGTCTTCGGGCAGGCAGGCTTCCGCGGCGCCGCGCAACTCCAGGGGTAGCACCTCGTAGGCTTCGAGGACGCGGTCGGCAACGTAGTTGGCGAGCGCCACCTGCTCGGCGGTTTGCGCCTTCTTACGCTTGGCTTTGCTCAAACCAGCGTACTGGGTGGCGATGAGCTTGAGCAGGCGCAGGGCGCCGCGCTGAATCTTCTTTTCGGTGCGGTAGAGGTTCGCGCCGAGTGCGTCGATGAGCTGTTCCAGGTCAAGCTGTTCGAGGGGCTGCAGGTCGGGGGTCTTCTGCAGGGCGGCGGGTGCGCAGGCTTTGAGGACATTCTGCAGCATGGTCTGGGCGAATCCGACGGAAGCGCTGGGCTCTGCGGTGAGAACAGCCATGAGCTGCCCGAGGCGAGCCCGGTTTTCTGCGTCGGTGGGTTGCAGGTCGGTGTAGACGGAGTGGAACGCTGCCGAGTTGAATGCGCTGAAATCGCTGGTCAGGCCGCGTAGCAGGGCGTCCAGAATCTCGTCGCGAATATCGAAGTATTCGCCCATGAGTCGGCAGAGTTCCGCGCTTTCGCCCATGTGGTTGCCGTAGCCCTTGAAGAGCACTCCTTCGGTACGGAAGACAGCCCAGAATTCCTGGTCGAGCAGGGTCATATCGCGGGTGAAGAAGGTTTTGAGCTGGGCGTGGTTGCTGGCGCTTCCCTTCTTCACGCAGGGCAGGGCCTCGTGCAGGAAAAGGACCAGGTATTCGGGGGCTTCGCAGCTCAGGTTACGGGCGCGAAGCAGCGTGTAGCAGGTTTCCCAGATCTTCTTCGAGCGAGCCCAGGAGTTGGGCAGTCCCTCAATAAAACGCAGAATCCACTCGTCGGGGCGTTCGGTGGCGCCGAGCAGGAACGCGTCAATCAGCTGCTGGTCGGGGCGTCCTTCCCAGAGCAGGGTGCGCATGGCGCGGCCGGCGGAGCGGTGGTATTCCCACGGGTCGCCGTCGGGGGTGCGCACGAGCGCCCCGGCAACGTAGGCGGCGAGCGGGGTGCGGTTAATGTGGTCGCTACCGATGACGCTCCTGGGGGTGAGGGTGCGGGCGAGGGAGGCGCGTTCCTCCTCGGTAGCGCCGGTGATGACGGCGTGGTATTCCTGCACGTCAGTTGATTCTGCCGCCATGAGGGCTTTGAGGGCGGCGCGGCGCTCTTCGAGGGTGCGCTCGCCTGCGTTATGCGGCTGGGCGGTATCAGTCATTGGTACCTGCTTTCGGAGTTGATGGTGAATGGTTGTGAAGAGTTGAACGGAGGGACTGAACGGGCGGGGCGCTTAGCCTTGCACCTGCTTGAGGATATTCCGGGCGTACCGCGCCTTCTGCGAAGAACCGGTCAGCGAACCCAACCAGGCACGCAGCGGCTCATCCACGAGCTCCGCACGGGTGGCAGGGTCGAGGGTCGCCAACGCCTGGCTGAAGGCGCCCAGCAGCTTGCCGAGCGAGTTCGCCCCGGTATCCAGGTGCGGTATGAGGCGCGCGAAGAAGCGCACCGCCCGGCGTGCATCCAGCTGAGCGAAGTCGGTGAGGGCGAGCGCCCAACGGTTCAGCATCGCCAGCGGCACAAAGTTCACGAAACCGGTGGTGGCGTCCTCGAGGCTGAGCTGGTCATCCAGCACGCGATGCATGATCTCCACGGCAAGGGAGCGAATCTCGACGCGCTGCTCCGAGAAACCCGCGGCAAACACGAAGGCGCAGGCGGGACCCCACACCCCGGGGTGTGCCGCCAACGCCAAATACAGGCTCCGGTCGAAGGCGCTGTGATCCAAGATGTACCAGTTGCTGCTAGCGCAGTAGTACGCCAGCGGTTCTGCCCGTGAGGGGTAGAGCAGGGCGTACTGTCCTTCTTCGTCGTGGTGGGCGGTGGCGAGGCCGCGGAAAGCGTTCAGCTCGGGGGTGGAGGCGCCGTCCATCACCCCGTTCAGCTGAAGGCCCCAGCTGGTTTCCCTCTGGGTTACCGTGATGGATTCCAGGTAGGGGTTGATGCGCCCGGTAGCGAGGGTGCCGTCGAGGGCGGAGCGGAGCACGCGAATCTGTGTAGGAGCAGAGCGCGGAGCGTCCTCCTGAGCGTTCTTCACGTATTGCTCTTCGAGGCTTCCAAGCAGGGCCAGCGCCTCAGCGCGGCGGCTCTGCGCATCCTGCCGCTGCTCATCGGTAGAGTACGGAGGCAACACCTCCGGCACACGCACACGCAGGAGCGCCGCCGTGAAATCATGGCGCAGGATGGGGGTTCCATCAGCCAGGTTCTTGGCGTACCGGCGCACCAGGGTATCCGGATGCACCCACCCGCCGAACAGTTCGGGGGTGGCAAGCGGCGTGTAGTTCTGCCTACTCTGCAGCACGCCGAGGGCATCCTTGAATCCGATGCTGAAGAACGCGGCGTGGCGGGAGTACATGGTGTGCAGGTTCGGCACCGTACCGGGGTCTTCTTTCGGGGTCATCTCCGATGCCTTCGGGCGCTCACGCAGCTTCCCTGCGGCGGCAAGAACCGTCAAATGCGCGCGCATGTCAAACCACTCCAAACCCCAGTGGTTCAGCTTTTTCAGGCAGAGGGGAACAAGCTGCTCAAGCAGTTTGGGGCTCTGCGCGGTGCCTTCGGTGCTGAGCAGGTAGGCGGTGAGTAGTTCCAGTTCCAGCTCGCATCCGGCGTGCGTTTCGGGCTGGTCTGCTTCGTTGAGAGTGTCGGGGGTGGCGCAGGGCGCAACCTGATGGTGCAGGAGCGCGCGGGCGCGTTCTTGCACGTCAGATGCGGTCACGGGGCGCACGGGGGTGTCCCAGTACCGGTGGATTGCGGTGCGGGAGGCGGCGAGCGCCTCCGCGGCGGCGGCCTCAATGTCACTAGCTTCAGTGAGGGCGGTGCTTGCTTCGCTGTTCCCCAGGCTATTTCCTGGCTCCCCCTCCCGGTCGTGCACTTCCTCAATAAGCGGCGAGCCCTCTTCTTGAATCTGCGCCACAACGAGCGGATCCAGCTGGGTTCGGTAGTCGCGGTAGAGTTCGCGGGCACGTTCGGCGAACATAACAGCGTCGGCGCTCGCATCGTCTGCGGCACCAGCCTGTACCCATTCTTCGAGGTGTTTGAGGGCGGCGGCCTGCACCTGCGCGTGGGTGTGGCTGAGCGCCATAACTACCGCATCTTCGCAGGCGGCAACGTCAAGGGTGCCCGCCCGGTACAGCGCTTGGAGCATGGTCAGGATTTTGAGCGCGTTTGCTTTGGTTCCGGCGCATACGGCGGGTGCGGCGTAGGCGAATGCGGCAGCGTCCAGTGCCTGCGGGTTTTTGGTCCAGAGACGGTGAATATGCTGCACGCCGAGGGTTACACTCGGGCCGATGGGCGAGGCGAAAAGCGTCAGAAATTCGCTCTGACGTGCCGCAATTTCTTCGGCAGTGAGTTTGAGCCCGGTGACCAGGCGTGAGAACCAGCCAACCCGGTACGCCGGAAAGTCGCTCATGAGGGAGCTCAGGAGCGCGTCAATCAGGCGGTCACGGCTAATCAGCCCGGTTTCGGAGGCTTCGATGAGGGCGCAGGACCAGCCGGGGTTGTTCTCCTTCTGCCCGGGCTTGTAGGAGTCGCGCTGGGTGAGGGATACGTCCCGGTTACCTTCGACGGCGAGCATGCCCCAGATGAGTTCTTCGCGGAGCTGTTCGTCCTCGCGCAGCAGCGGGAGGATCAGCTCGCGGTCGCAGTTGATGAGGGCGGTGTAGTAGTCCTCGTCGTGCTCAAGGTGCGCGCCGTCGTAGAGTTCGGCAAGTCGCATGGAGGCAGCGCCCGAGAACCAGCCGAACTCTGCGTAGGCTTTAACGCGGTCCTGCGTGACGGTTCCGGGCGTGTTTTTACCGACCTCGGAGCCGAACGGGGTGCTAATGATGTCGAAGTACTGCCAGCGGCGGTAAATCTGCTCGAGGGTGCCTCCGACCGCCAGAATATTGGCGAGGTTGCGGTTGAAGTGCATGATTCCACTCCAGGTTTTCTGCTGCCTGCGGAGCGGGTGGATGACTTCACCGGGAAGCGGCTCGGTGATGACCCCTTCGGGGAAGGTGTGCGGTTCGGGTCGTGCGTTCATGGTGGTCTTTCGGGTGGAAGCTGAGGCGAGCTTTTGGGGCGTCGTCTTTTAGTGCGGTGCGTGGTGTGTCTAGCCGGCGGCATGTTCGCGGTAGAGAATACTGACCGCCAGTGCGTGCTTGCAGGGGCCGCGCGTACCGCGGTACTTCAGCCACCAGGGGCAGGAGCAGAGGTACCCCTCCACGGCGTACGGGTCGGCGGGCAGCACCACGGTGTACGTGTTCTCGCCGCTGCGCACACTGTACTCACCGGTGCCGTGCTCCCCCGCACCGACCCGCTCAATAGCGCCGGAGTCGGCGAGCTTTTTCGCGCCGACCAGGCGCGGGTGCATGGCGGTCAGCGCCTCCGGATGCACGGGCAGCGGGCGGTGGAAATACTCGCCAGCATGCGCGTCAAAACCAACCTGACCGGAGGAAGCCAGCAGGGCGAGTGCGTCGCGGGTTGCCGCCTCGTCCAGGCCTGCGCGGGCAGACATGACGGGCACGTCAATGCGCGGCTCGAAGGAGAGCAGCACGCTGAGCATGTCAGCGTTCTGGGCGGTGTTCGGGTTAGACAGCGCCTGCAGCACGGACCCTTCACCGGAGAACCCTCGTGACTTTTCGGGGCTTAGACCAATGCTCAGGCGTGCGCCGGGCAGGTGCGCCACCCACACGCTGGGCACGGGCGCGTTACCTGCGGTCACGGGCTCGCTGTACGCGTCCAGGCGCTGAATGTGGCGGATGAGCGGTTCGAGCACGCGCAGACGCTCGGGGCCCGCCACGCATACGGATCCGGCGGTGGCGCGGGTGGCGAGGCGCAAGGAACGCACGGCGCGGGTCGCCCACAGGACCGCCTTGGTGCTGGAGTTGCGCGGCAGGGAGTGGATGAAGGTGCGGGCGGCGGCAGCGTCCAGGCTGTGCACCGGGCTCATGCGGGATGAGAGCATCTGCGTTTCTGCAAAGCCCTTGAGCCAGCGAATCGGCAGCGGCACTTTTTCTTCCATGACGGAGCCGTCAAGGGTGGTGGTGAGCAGCCCCTCGTCGCCAACGTTCAGGTGGATGGGCTCCCCCGCCCGCAGGGATGCGAGCGCGGCGCGCAGGGGCGGGTTGACGTCTACGTTGGTGACGCCTACGGCGCTGTGGCTTGCGTCGAGTGCGCTGGAGTCAACGTCGAGGCGCGCGTACACTCCGCAGCAGGCGCTGAACGATTCGAAGCGCAGCCCTTCGGCGGTGCTGGTGACGACGGGGTCTGCGGCACGTAGGGCTCCGGCGAGGGAGCTGGGCGGCACGTAGAAGCGGGTGCGGGCGACCCTGGCGACGACCAGTAGCGCGGTGGCGTAGACGTCTGCTCGTTCGAGGAACCCGGAGAAGAAGTACGGGTGGGAGGCGGCACCTTCGGGGGTGCTACCGCCGCTGGTGGCGAGGCTGAGCGCGCGGGAGTCGGCGCCGTCGATGAGGGCTGACGGGGCGGTGTACATATAGTCGAGGGTGTAGGCGCTCATGGCTTCTTTGCCTTTCGTATGTGGTGTATACGTCCTATCATGCCGTAAAGATTCGCGCCCCGCTACCGCTTTCGTCATTGCCGTTTGGTGCATAAAAAATCCCCGGCATTCTCGGTTGAGAAGTGCCGGGGAGAAGCTCTTGTCACTCACCCGCGAAGGGGTAGCGTGTGCTCTGGCTAGACAACAATCTGGCCGTTGAAGCGCATTGCCAGGCCGTACAGGACCACTGCGATAACCCAGATAACGATCACGGTGACGGTCAGGCGAATCAGGTTCTTCGACGCCATACCGGAGGAGTTCAGGGAGTTGGTCATACCGCCGCCGAACATGTCGGAGAGGCCGCCGCCCTGACCGCGGTTGAGCAGCACAAGCATCACTGCGATCACGCTGGTGATGGCGATGATGACCATGAGTACGTTCATGATGACGTCCATGGGGACCTTCCTTCGTTGTCTTCTGGTGGGGTGCCTGGGCTGCGGGGCGCAGACAGACGGGTTTAACTATACGCTACAGCCGCCGTCCGGTCACGTTGAAGCGGCTTTTTACGCGGCGCGGTTGCTGCGGCGCTGGTATTCGCTGGGGGTCAGCTGCAGTGCCGCGGGTCGGTCGGTGAGCACACGCTGGGCGGTGAGTTCGTCACCTTCGGTGTCGTAGGCGCGCACGTACCCGCCGTCGATGAGGTAGTAAGTGAACTGCTGCGCGGCTGCCCAGTAGGCGCCTCCTTCAGCGTAGAAGCCCTGGTCTACCCAGTCGCGCAGGGTGAGGGTGACGGGGATTTCCGGTGATGAGGTGCGGCTGTAGAGCTGGTCGAGGAACTGGTCGCGGCGGCTCTCGAAGTACTGGTATTCGGGCGAGGGTTCCTGGTATTCTGCACCGCCCGCGTAGCCGATGTTGCCGCCGTCGTTGCCGGGTAGGCGCGGGGCGGATACTTTGCGGTTGCGCAGGTAGGTGTAGAGGATCATGCCGACGAGGGCTGCGATGACCAGGGAAAAACCAAAGCTGAACATGCCGTTAAGTGTACGGGGCGAACCGCGGGGTTGGCGTATTCGGGGCGGGTTTTGCGGTTAGGGGCGAACGCGGCCGGATTATGCCCCCCCCTACACCCGCTTCATACACCCGCCTCCTATGCCCTGCTCTTATCCCCCGCCGATAACCCGGCAGAGGCTATAACCCGCAGCGGTTAAATGGTTCAGCGCCCGGTCGGGTGGGTACCTAACCGGGCGCTGTGACGCTACGAGACGCTGTGGTGCGTCGGGGTTTTACGCGTCGAAGCGTGCGATTGCTGCGAACTCTTCAGCCTGCAGGGATGCGCCGCCGACGAGCACGCCGTCCACGTCTTCCTTGCCCATGATGGAGGGTGCGGAGGAGGACTTGACGGAGCCGCCGTAGAGAACGCGGACCTTCTCTGCAACGTCTGCGGAGTAGAGCTTAGCGATTTCTGCGCGGATTGCTGCGGACATTTCCTGTGCGTCGTCTGCGGTTGCGACCTTGCCGGTGCCGATTGCCCAGACGGGCTCGTATGCGATGACGAGGGTTTCTGCCTGCTCTGCGGTCAGACCTGCGATGGAGCCGCGCAGCTGCTCGAGGGTGTACTCGACGTGGGTGCCTGCTTCGCGGATTTCGAGGGGCTCACCGACGCAGAGGACGGGGGTCAGGCCGTGCTTGTATGCTGCCTGGACCTTTGCTGCGCACAGCTCGTCGCTTTCGTGGTGGTAGGTGCGGCGCTCGGAGTGGCCGACGAGCACGAAGGTTGCGCCGAGCTTGGAGAGGAATGCGCCGGAGATTTCGCCGGTGTATGCGCCGGAGTCGTGGACGGAGAGGTCCTGGCCACCGTAGAGGATGTCCAGCTTGTCGCCTTCGACGAGGGTCTGCACGGAGCGGATGTCGGTGAAGGGCGGGAAGACGGCTACTTCAGTTGCGGAGAAGTTGAAGTTTGCGTCGTCGAGGGTCCATGCGAGCTTCTGGACGAGGGTGACTGCCTCTGCGTGGTTGAGGTTCATCTTCCAGTTGCCTGCGATGAGGGGCTTACGCGACATAGTTCGCTCCTTAGCTTTCCCGTACGGTATGCCGTGCGGGGTTGTTGTTCGGAATTTTCCTTTTCTATTTTAGAGGGTTGGCGGCATATTTTCACTGGTTCGGCGCGGTTTTATGCTGTGCCTTGACTATTCTCACCCCGTGCTCGCTGATCGTGTGGAACCCCGGATACGAAGTACCGGCAGGGTGGAGCTTAGGGGGCTCTACCCTGCCGGTATTCTGCCGGTGGTGTTTATCTACGGTGTGTTAGAAACGGCTTCGGAAGAGGGACGCTTCAATGCAGAAGAAGGCAATCGTCAGAATAATCACAAGAAGCGCGGTAGCGCGCGCACTTATGGCGAGGGAACGACCCCAAGGCAGTTTTCGGGTAGCAATCTTCTCAACGATGAGCGCCGCAAGAGCACAGTAGGTGAAGCAGACGCACAGCAAAACAACAAACGAAATAATCAGAGTAGTCGTTGCTACCGAGGAAGATTCCCAATATGCGTAGTACATCCAGAGGTAGGGAGTATTTGCGATGAAGAAGGCCGTGAATCCGCCGGTGGGGAGGCAGATAAGCGAGTACAGACCCATACGCTTAGGCTCTGCGGGGGCGGGTGCTACCGCCTCGGCAGGAGTTGCGGATGCGGCACCATCTACGGCGGGGTCTTGCGCGGGGCTCTGGAGGGCGGTTACGGTAGGTGCCGCAGTAGCTTCTACCGCGGCGCTTTCAACAGTGGTAATCTGCGCGGTATGCCCCTGCGCAGCGTTACTCGGCACAGTATTCTCCGGCAAGGGGCTGCCCGGCACGGCGCTGTCCTGTGCGGGCGCGCCGGGGTTCTGGGGCGTCTGTTCCATATGTCTCCTAGGGTGGTTGGTGTGGTGTGGTTATCGGTGATGTCGTGCGGCTACCGGGAAGGTGGGTTCTATGCCTCTAGCCCTTCGAGGGAGAATCCCGGGGGATACAGCGGCGTGGCGTCCTTATCGTCTTCCACTAGAACCCAGCGGCCGCGCAGGTGCTCCGCGCAGAGGAACGCGTACTCTTCCTCACCGGTCTTCAAGAACTTATCGATGGGTAACTTCTCCCCCGTTTCGGATACGTAGAAGACAGCCTCATCGCGAATACGTCGCCTTGCCTGGTATTCGCTGATATTACGGCTGTTCTGTTGACGTCTACCGATACCGGGAATCGTAACCTGTACACGGTATACATCCTGATTGGCGATAAGCCAGCCGCGATTTTCCCGGTACAGCCGAAGAAGCTCGGGTGAAATGATCTCTTCGGGGTTGATTACTTCGGAGAGCGGTTTGGTATCTCCGGTGTAGTAGAAATAGTTCAGGGCGGCATAAAAGTACGCCTGAAAAATATAGAAACCACCGCGGTTATACTCATTCATTCCCGGCTGCAGAACGGGGTACGGCACATTCTGAGCGGCGTGCTCTTCGGTTGCGGGCACGTACCTGCCGTTGCGCTCGTAGGCGGTGTAGACAAGCAGACCAGTTGAATCACCCTGTTTGGCAAGCCCATCAAACTTCTCAGTCGGTTCAAGGGAAGCCAGTACCTTATCCCGCTTGAAAAGGCGCAATTCTTGCTTTTCCTCATTGGTGGCGAGGATGCCGGTCTGTCGACCGACGAAGAGAGCGCCGAGGGTGCCTGCGCCTGCTATTGCGAGGGCACGACGAGAAAAACGGGGCTTTCGCGACTCTTGCTGGTGAGCGAGTAGCCGGCCAGAAGATGCCGGCGGAGCTTCCGGGGAGGAATTCTGCTGGGTGTTCATCTCCTGTTCCTTGCGTTGGGGCTCCATTGTTATGCCTCCTTTTCGGGAATGAAGTGGATATCCCAGCCGGGGTCGAGGAAACGCGAGCGCAGGGTGCCGTGGATTGCTCCGTCGCGGAGGAGTCCGCGCGTGTCGAATTCGGTGATGGGCTGTAGCTGCCCGGTGTCTTTCCAGAAGACTTTAGCTTCGGGGAGGATGTCGAATTTGACGGTCCAATCGAAGATTTTTTGTTCTTCGTTATGGATGCGCGGTTGTGCTTCGAGAATATGCATGGTCAGGATTTGCTGGTTGGGAGTGATGACCCAGCCTTTCCCGTCGTCAAAGATATCTTGAATGGCGGGGAAGAACATTTCTTCGGCAGTCATTGCAT
>NZ_CAJZIE010000029.1:0-25370 GCF_916049665.1 uncultured Rothia sp.
AGGCGGTATCGTCCGAAAGTGACATCAGGGTGCCCGAAGCGAAGCGAGGGCGGGTGCCCCTGTAGGAACGAGGACGATAACCGCCTTTTCAAGCGGAATGAGGTAAAAGAGCGCAAGAGGCGCCGCCTCCCACACGGGAGACAGCGCCTCTTGCGCTAGAGCCGGATCAGCGGAAAAGCTTAGCCTTCCACGCCGCACTCAGCCAGAATCAGCTCACGCACGCGAGCAGCATCAGCCTGACCGCGGGTAGCCTTCATGACCTGACCGACGATAGCGCCAGCAGCCTGAATCTTGCCGGCACGAATCTTGTCGGCAACGTCGGGCATTGCTGCCAGGGCTTCCTGAACAGCTGCGGTGAGCGCGCCGTCGTCGGAGACCACGGCGAGGCCGCGTGCCTCAACGATTTCGGCGGGGGTGCCTTCACCGGCGAGGACGAACTCGAGCACCTGGCGGGCGATCTTGTCGTTGATCTTGCCTTCGGAGATGAGAGCCTCGAGGGCGACCACGGTTGCGGGCTCCACGCCGAGGGCGGTGAGCTCAACTTCGGCCTGCTTTGCGCGGCGGGCGATTTCGCCCATCCACCACTTGCGGGCTGCTACTGCGGTTGCGCCTGCGGCGACGGTCTCTTCGATGACGTCGAGTGCGCCTGCGTTGACTACGTCGCGGAACTCTTCGTCAGAGTAGCCCCACTCGCCCTTGAGGCGGCGGCGGCGCTCTGCCGGGGGTTCGGGCAGTTCGGCGCGCAGACGCTCAATCCACTCGCTGTTGGTGACGACCGGGACCAGGTCCGGTTCGGGGAAGTAGCGGTAGTCGTCGGCGTCGGACTTGGGACGACCCGAGGAGGTTTCGCGGGTGTCTTCGTGCCAGTGGCGGGTCTCCTGGGTAACCTTTTCGCCGCGTTCGAGGATCGCTGCGTGGCGGCGAATCTCGTAGCGGACGGCGCGCTCGACGGAACGGAGGGAGTTCACGTTCTTGGTTTCGGAGCGGGTGCCGAACTTCTCTGCGCCCTTGGGCATGAGGGAGACGTTGGCGTCGCAGCGGACGTTACCGCGTTCCATGCGGGCGTCGGAGATGCCGAGGGAGCGGACGATGTCGCGGATTGCGGCGACGTAGGCGCGTGCCAGTTCGGGTGCGCGCTCACCGGCACCGACGATGGGTCGGGTGACGATCTCGATCAGGGGCACGCCTGCGCGGTTGTAGTCGACCAGGGAGGAGGTTGCGCCCTGGATTCGGCCGTCTGCGCCGCCGACGTGGGTGAGCTTGCCTGCGTCTTCTTCCATGTGGGCGCGCTCGATTTCGACGGTGAAGATGGTGCCGTCTTCGAGCTCTACGTCCAGGGAGCCGTTTTCCGCGATGGGGCCGCCAGCCTGGGAGGTCTGGAAGTTCTTCGGGGAGTCCGGGTAGAAGTAGTTCTTGCGGGCGAAGTAGGACTTGTCTGCGATGTCGCAGCCCAGTGCCAGGCCGAGCTTGATGGCGGACTCAACAGCGGTCTTGTTCACCATGGGCAGCGCGCCGGGCAGACCGAGCGATACGGGGGTGACGTTGGTGTTGGGTTCGTCGCCAAACTCGTTGGGTGCGGAGTCGAACATCTTGGTCTTGGTGTTGAGTTCGACGTGCACCTCGAAGCCGAGGACGGGGTCGTACTTTTCGATGGCTTCTTCGAAGCTGAGGACTTCTTCACTCATTACTTGGTTCCCCCAAAGTCAAAGTCGCGGATCAGGGTTTCGGTGTCGGGCAGGCTCTTGTAGAGCGGTGCGCCCCACTTTGCGGTGAGCAGTTCTTCCAGTGCTGCGCCGACGCGGTAGAGGCGTGCGTCTTCGCGTGCGGGTGCGGTGAACTGGATGCCGACGGGCAGGTTGTTCTCTTCGGAGAGGCCGCCGGGCAGGGAGAGCGCCGGGACGCCTGCCAGGTTGACGGGCACGGTTGCGACGTCGCCCAGGTACATTGCCATGGGGTCGCCTTCGGTCTTCTCGCCGAGCTTGAACGCGGTGGAGGGCGCGGTCGGGGAGATGAGCACGTCGCACTTTTCGAATGCTGCTGCGTAGTCGCGCTGGATGAGGGTGCGGACGCGCAGTGCGGCGCCATAGTAGGCGTCGAAGTTACCTGCGGACAGTGCGTAGGTGCCGAGGATGATGCGGCGCTTGACCTCGTGGCCGAAACCTGCGGAGCGGGTTGCGGACATGACGCGTTCAATGGTGACGGGGCCGTCTTCGGGTACGACGCGCAGGCCGTAGCGGACGCCGTCGTAGCGTGCCAGGTTGGAGGACACCTCGGAGGACATGATCATGTAGTAGGCGCTGATGGCTTCGGTGACGGAGGGCAGGGAGACCTCGACGATCTCTGCGCCTGCGGCACGAAGCTCTTCGACGGATTCGCGGAAGCGCGCGAGCACGCCTGCTTCGAAGCCTTCACCGTCGCCACCGCCGAGTTCCTTGATGACGCCGATGCGCAGGCCGGACAGGTCGCGCTTGCGTGCTGCTTCTGCGCCTGCCTTGGCTTCTTCAACGAAGTTGCCGGGCTCATCGGGCAGAGAGGTGGAGTCGAGCGGGTCGTGGCCTGCGATTGCTTCGTGGAGCAGCGCGGTGTCGAGGACGGTGCGCGCGACCGGGCCTACCTGGTCGAGGGAGGACGCCATGGCGATGACGCCGTAACGGGAGACGGAGCCGTAGGTGGGCTTGACGCCGACGCTACCGGTCAGTGCTGCGGGCTGGCGGATGGAGCCGCCGGTGTCGGTGCCGAGTGCCAGGGGTGCCTGGAATGCGGTGACGGCTGCTGCGGAGCCGCCGCCGGAGCCGCCGGGTGCGCGGTCGAGTGCCCAGGGGTTGCGGACCACGCCGAATGCGGAGTGCTCGTTGGAGGAGCCCATTGCGAATTCGTCGAGGTTGGTCTTGCCGAGGATCGGCATGCGCGCTTCGCGGACCTTGCGGGTGACGGTGCCGTCGTAGGGGCTCATCCAGCCTTCAAGCATGCGGGATGCCGCGGTGGTGGGCTGGCCCTTGGTGACGATGAGGTCCTTGACGGCGATGGGTACGCCCGCGAGCGGGGGCAGTTCCTTGCCTGCTGCGCGGTCTGCGTCCACTGCTGCTGCGGTGGCGAGTGCTTCTTCAGCATTGATGTGCAGGAAGGCGTTGAGGCCGCTCTTGCCGTCTGCGCGGTTGTCGCTCAGGGGTGCGCCGTCGGTGGCTGCGATGCGGTCCAGGTGTGCCTGGGTGAGCTCGACGGAGGTGATTTCGCCGGATGCGAGCTTTTCTGCTGCTTCTGCGGCGGTGAGCTGGATCAGTTCGTTCACTTGGTTGTTCTCCTCTTAGTCTTCGTCGAGGATTGCCGGCACGCGGAACTTGCCGTCCTGTGCGTCGGGGGCGCCGGAGAGCGCCTCTTCCTGGGTGAGGGTGGTGACGGGTACGTCTTCGCGGAAGACGTTCTCGAGGGGGATGGGGTGGCTGGTCGCGGGGATGTCGGCAGTTGCTTTCTGCGACATGGTCTCAACGGATGCGACGATGACGTCCAGCTCAGACGCCATCGCGGTGAGTTCTTCATCGGTCATCTCAATGAGTGCCAGCGATGCCAGGTGCTTTACCTGTTCAAAGGTGATGGCAGACATGGTTCTCCCGTAGTTTGTTTTCTTGTCTCTTCTCTAGTGTAGTGGAGGTTGCGTGTTCCGTCTCATTGGGGGTTGGAGGGTTTACCTGCTGGTTTGTGTGTTCAGGCGGCGCGCCTCTCCCCTGTTTTTGGGGTTAAATGCTCAACGCCCCGCTCCTCGTGTGAGGTGCGGGGCGTTGGGCTACAACGTTTCCACGTTACGCTTGAGGGTTAATCCTTAGGCGGGGATGGTCAGAACCTGGCCGGGGAAGATCAGGTCAACGTTGTAGATGATGTCGGTGTTCGCAGCTGCGATTGCCTGGTAGCCGCCTGCAACGCCGAGCTTTGCAGCGATCAGCGAGAGGGAGTCACCGGGAACCACGGTGTAGGTGCCTGCTGCAGCCTTGGGAGCTGCAACGGGTGCAGCCGCGGGAGCTGCTGCTGCGGGAGCCTCAACTGCTGCGGGTGCAGCCTGAGCTGCCGGTGCAGCGGGTGCTGCTGCGGGAGCCTCAACTGCTGCGGGTGCAGCCTGAGCTGCAGGAGCTGCGGGTGCAGCCTGTGCCGCGGGAGCGGTGTAGGTCTGCTGGGTCTGCGACTGTGCAGCCACGGTGGTGGTGGGCTCGGTGTAGGTGGGAGCTGCGCCGGTCTTGCCGTAGAGGCCAAGCTTAGCGGAGCATGCGGGCCATGCGCCCCAGCCCTGGATAGCGAGCAGACGCTCGCCAGCCTCGATCTGCTGTGCACGGGAAGCGGTCGCGGGGGAGCCGGACATGCCGACGCCGTTCCAGGACTGCTGGGTGAACTGCAGACCGCCGTAGAAGCCGTTACCGGTGTTGATGGACCAGTTGCCACCGGACTCGCACTGTGCCAGTGCGTCCCAGGTAGCACCGTCTACTGCGTTTGCAGCGGGCATCGACATGGTAGCTGCTACAGCGCCACCGATGGCGAGAGCTGCTGCGGTACGACGAATGGAAGTGTTCTTCATAATGCTCCTTGGGGCCGTCCCCGCTCGTTCCGTCCCCGGAACTCTAGCGCGCCGCCGCTCACCCTTTGATAACGAAGTAGGTTACTCATTTTCTGGCTCTACCATGTGAGCGGCTCTCCACCGATTTCATGTCACCGTGGGCAATTCTGCACTTGTGTGCGGAATCCGGTGGCACTTCCTCGATGGGGACGTGCGGTAGAACCGGGCATCGTTTCAAGCATTCCAAGCTTGAAACCACACAGGCGATTCCCTTGCGAGAATCTATCTGGTCTCCAAGATAGCCGAGGTTTTTTCTGATTCCAACCCGATTTCAAGTTCACAGCGAACGTCCCGGGTTCTCCCAGGGTTCTTTCAGGTTAAAAGTGCAGGAAACGTTAACTGGGATCTTGAACCCCGTGCATCTTAGGGGTTTTCCCCCGGAATTTCGGGGTTTTCTAGGGTTTTAATCCGGAGGCGCTCCCCCGCTGAGCTTTCGGATTCGGGGTTGGCGCGCACCCCCTTTAAGGGTTTTGAACAGCGTGTAAATATTTTTTAAATATTTCTTCGCTTTGGGAGTGTTATAAGGCGCTTCCGCCTTAAAAGCTGTGGTAATTACAAATGCCAAAAATTGGCATTCAGGCTCCGAAGCACGCACTCCAGAGCCTGAATGCTCTATATATTGCAGGGGTCAGATTCAGGTGAGCCCGCTACCGGGTCTACTCCGCGGCAGTCTCAACCGCCTCCGGGCCGCCCTCGAGCAGGGCGGTGAAGCCCTCCTCATCCAGAATCTTCAGACCCAGCTGCTGAGCCTTATCCAGCTTCGAGCCAGCGTTCGCACCGGCAACCACAAAGTGGGTCTTCTTAGACACCGAACCGGATGCCTTACCGCCGCGAGAAATAATGGCTTCCTTCGCGCCGTCACGGGTGTATCCGTTCAGCGTGCCGGTCACCACCACGGTCAGACCCTCCAGGGTGCGCTCCACAGACTCGTCGCGAGAATCTTCCATGCGCACACCTGCGGCGGCCCAGGAGTCCACGACCTCGGCGTGCCAGTCCTCGGCGAACCACTCAATAATCGAGTCGGCAATCGTGGTGCCCACACCGTCCACGGCGGCAAGGCGCTCACGGTCAGCCTCGCGAATCGCCTGCATCGAACCGAACTCCGCGGCAAGCGCACGGGCGGCGGTCGGGCCCACGTGACGAATCGAGAGAGCAACCAGCACGCGCCACAGCGGCTGCTGCTTTGCTTTCTCCAGCTCAGCAAAGAGGTTCAGCGTGTTCTTCGTGGGCTTCGGCTCGGGGCGCGCCTTGGTCGGCTTGGTGTAGAAGTAGGGCACGCGCTCCATCTTGCCGGTGCCCACACCCTTGACCTTCTTCTCACGCTCGATAGTCACCTCGCGCAGGTCCTCAATGTTGAGGCTGAACAGGTGCGCCTCGGTGGTCAGCGGAGGGGTGTCCGGGGTTGCGGGGCTGGTGAGTGCCTTCGCGGCTTCGAAGCCGAGCGCCTCGATGTCGAATGCACCGCGGCTTGCCGCGTAGTACACGCGCTCGGTCAGCTGTGCCGGGCAGGAGCGCGGGTTCGTGCAGCGCAGGTCCACGTCGCCTTCCTTACCGGGGGCAAGGGGCGAGCCGCAGGAGGGGCATTCGCTGGGCATGACGAACTCGCGTTCGGTGCCGTCGCGCAGGGCAACCACGGGAGCCACAATTTCGGGGATCACGTCGCCCGCCTTGCGCAGCACCACGGTGTCGCCGATGAGCACACCCTTAGCCTTGACCACGTCCTGGTTGTGCAGGGTTGCGCGTTCCACGGTCGAGCCGGAGACGAACACGGGCTCCATGACGCCGTAGGGGGTCACGCGGCCGGTGCGTCCCACGTCCACGCGAATGTCCAGCAGCTTGGTGTGCACCTCTTCGGGCGGGTACTTGTATGCCACAGCCCAGCGCGGCACGCGGGAGGTGTAGCCCAGTTGCGCCTGGGTTGCGAAATCGTTGACCTTAATAACGATGCCGTCAATCTCGTGCACCAGGGAGTGGCGCTGCTCGCCGTACTTGTTAATGAAGTCGAAGACCGCCTCGGTGTTTGCGGCGATTTCGCTGTAGGGGCTTACGGGCAGGCCCCAGGAGGCGAGCAGATCGTAGGTCTCGTACTGGGTGGCAACGTCCAAGCCGGTGCGCGAACCAATGCCGTGTACGTACATGCTCAGCGGGCGCGAGGCGGTAATCGCCGCGTCCTTCTGTCGCAGGGAGCCTGCCGCGGCGTTACGCGGGTTCGCGAAGGGGTTCTTGCCGGCGGCAATCATGGATTCGTTGAGCTTCTCAAAATCGGCGGAGGAGATGAACACCTCGCCGCGAATCTCGATTTCTTCGGGGTGGTTCTCGCCGGTCAGCTGCTGCGGGATGCTCGCAATGGTGCGCACGTTGTGGGTGACGTCTTCGCCGGTGGTGCCGTCGCCGCGGGTTGCCGCGCGTACGAGGGCGCCGTTGCGGTAGAGCAGGTTCACGGCGAGGCCGTCGATTTTCAGCTCGGTCAGCCACTGCGGTGCACTACCGGTAAGGGTGCGGGCGCTCTCCTCGGTCTTGGTCAGCCAGGCGCGCAGTTCTTCGAAGGAGAAGACGTCCTCGAGGGAGTACATGCGTTCCAGGTGGGTGACGGGTGCGAAGGCCTCGATGGCTTCGCCGCCGACCTCCTGGGTGGGCGAGTCGTTCGCGATCAGGTGCGGGTGCTCCGCCTCAATGATTTCTAGGCGGCGGTAGAGCGCATCGTACTCGGCGTCAGAGAGGAAGGGCGCGTCCTCGTTGTAGTAGGCGCGGCGTGCGGCACGAATCTTATCGGTCAGTTCCGCGTACTCGGCACGCAGGGCCTCGGTAATCTCCACGGAGTTTTCTGCGGGGCTCTCTGCTCGAGTCTCGGCGGGGGCAGTCTGCTGGGTGGTGTTGTTCTCAGTCACCCGTCCAGTCTAGCGTTTTTGGCGGGCCTCTCCCCTATTGCTCGTCATATTGCCGAAGTCCGCGGGCGCATATTCTTCGTCTCTCATCGCAGGAGCGCTGAACGCAGATACAGTTCACCCCCGCCTCCTACAGGCACTCAATCGAGCACCCGAAGAAAACGGGGGTGAATCATAAGGTATGAAGTTTAGGCTTCGAGTTTAGGCCTCGACAGCGTCAGCAACAATCACGGTAATGTTGTCGCGGCCGCCCGAACGCAGCGCCTCGTGCTGGAGCACGTCAGCCGCATCCTGCGGGTGGCGAATCGAGGTGAGCACGCGAGCCATGTACTCGTGCGAAAGCTCACCGGAAAGACCGTCGGAGCAGAGCATCAGGCGGTCACCGGCGCGGGCGGGCAGAACCCAGAAGTCCGGTTCCCAGTAGTTGCCGGTACCCAGCGCGCGGGTAATCACGTTACGGCGCGGGTGGGTCAGCGCCTCCAGGGCAGTAATCTGACCTTCGTCCACCAGGTACTGCACCTCGGAGTGGTCACTGGTGACCTGCTCGAGCGAGGCAGAACCCTCGGAGCCGGGCAGCTTCTCCATGGCGGAGTGGTGAATGCCCTCTTCCTCACGCAGCAGACGGTAGGTTCGGGAGTCACCCACGTTGAAAACAACCCACAGGTTACGGTCACCAATGCGGGTCAGCCAGGCACCGGTTACGGTCGTACCGCCGGAGCGGGAAAGCGCCTGCTTAATTTCCTCGTTGGTTTCGCCAATGATGTCGTGCAGGCGGTTGAGGGTGCCCACAATCTCGTTATTGAGCAGGGTGTTTGCGCGGCGGCGGCGCTTGGTCGGATCTTCCTCGCCGATAGCGGCAAGGCGCTCAAGGTAAGCCTGCTGTTCCTCTTCGCTACGACCACCGGGCATGGTGAAGAAGGGCGAGTAGGCGAGCTGACGCACACACAGGCGCGAAGCAACCTCGCCCGCTTCGTGGCCTCCCATGCCGTCCGCGACCACGCAAAGGGAACCGGCGACGACCATCGAATCTTCGTTATTTTCTCGATGTGCGCCGCGGTGCGTTGCACCACCGGTACGTAGTTTCAGTTCAGTCATGAGAGGTCTATCTCCATTGTGTAGTTCACGCGACGAGTCACCGCCACGGGGTCTACGTTACCAAAGCTTCTAACGTTTCGCGTTCCCTGAGAGGTGAGATTATAGCGATTTCCCACCTGTCGGAGCGTGTTTGCTGTCTCATTATCGGTCAGTACGGTACCCGGTTCAGCCAGTGAAACCAGGCGCGCAGCCAGGTTCACGCTGGAGCCGTACACATCACCGCGGTTCGCCAGAACCTCGCCCCAGATGAAAGCAACGCGGGAGTCCGGCAGCTGCGGGTCGGCACCGATTTTTTCGGACAGACGCAGGCTAATTTCTGCGATAGCGTCCGGGGTTTCGGTGAGGAAGAAAACTTCATCACCGAGAGTCTTAATAATGCGACCGCCCAGGGGTGCGATGACGTCTAGGCAGCTCTGCTCAAAGTGGTTGATGAGCTGGGAAAGGGCTGCGGCGTCCAGGTTGCGCACCAGGGAGGTGTACGAGACCAGATCCACGAATCCCACGCCGCGTACCAGGGGCAGGCGGGATAGACCGGAGGTGGTCACATTGTTCTCACGCAATCCCAGGCGCAGAATACCGGCGTACATTTGGCGGCGGTATGCGTACAGCGCCAGGCGCTCGAGAACCTCGAGGTAGCGCGGGAAGTCTTTAAGGAGCTTGCGGCGCGCATCGTTATCGTCGAGGTTTTCGGTGACCATAATGTTGTGCACCAGCGCCTCAATCTGCCAGGCGACGGTACGGTCAGTCAGCTGACCCTCGGCACGCACCAGGGACGCAACGTACTCCATACGAATATCGCCGGATTCGTCCAGCTTCTGCAGGTCTGCGAGCATCTGCACATCCACCTCGGTGAAGTAGGGGGCGTGCTCGGCAATAGTCGGGAAACCCATGTTGTGCCAGATGCGCTGGGCGGTTTCGAGGGGAATTCCGGCGTATTCGGCAGCCTGCACGGGGGTGTAGCGGCGGCCTTGACCCAGAAGGGATTTTTCGAGCTCTCGGATTCCTGCCTTAGATTCCTCGTCTCGATAAATATTGTTCTGGGCGAGGTTCTGGAGGATTCGGAGGTTGAGCATTTGGGTTTCGGGGCCCATGGTGGCGCCGGTGTCCTGCGGCGAGTGCGCAGGTTCGTGGCGGTCTGCCGTGCTCATTGCCGCTGCCGCTCCTTTCATCCCTGCCGGAAAATACTGTCTGGTCTATACCGTGGTGGCGCTAGGTTACGTGGTACCTCGTTGTGCTCTGCGGGTTTCGCATTGCGTCGCTGCGATGATGCTCACCGTGTAGCGCCTTGTTAATATACCCCTCCGCGGTGGTGTTTGGGTCACAAAAGCGCCCGCACCCTAGGATAGTTTAGTGGAGTAATTCACATTTAAGAATACTCTAATCCGCATTTTTTCGGCAGATTTAGCGGCGGGTTTAGGCTCTGAGCCGGCCCGACAGTTCCCGCCCGGGTCGGTGACAGGGGCGGAGAAGCCCTAAATATAGCGAGCGCGCAGGGCGTAGTAGTCGCGTCGGGCGGCTTTAATTTCTTTCTCAAAGCGCTTCGGGTCGGGCACATAGGTCAGGCGGTGATGCATCCCGCGGCAGACCACATACACCGAACCGTAGCCCAGCCAGGCACCCGGGCCGCGCTGTTTAGCCCAACGCTCCCCCATGGAATCCAGGTAGAGGGACTCGTCTCCGCTGCGGGTCATCACGCCGCGGCGCACCACGAGCCGGTGGGTGGTCACCAGGTAGTAGGTGGTGGCCCAGCGCCAGGCGGTGCGCACGGCACCGAGCAGGGTACCTACCGCACAGATCGTGCCGAGAGTCCACAGAATCGGTGAGGACCGTGCCGTGGAGGCGAAGGTTGACGCGGCGATTGCAACCAGCAGGTAGGCAAGCGTGGGCAGCAGGGCACCGTAGTGCTGTCGGGTCGCAATGATGACATGCTCACCGGGGTTGAGTTTTCCGCGCAAACGCATGGTGTTCCTTAGCTGTGCTGGTTGATGTGTTCCGGCTGGGGCCGCCGGTTGAGGTGGTGCGGGTTGATGAGGTTGCCGTGCCGGGCTGATTGTTTTGGGCTGATTTTTTGGCTGAATTTTTAGTGGTTGGTTCTAGTGTGCCTGCTGAAAATCTCCGTAGCTACCGTTGGCGGGGCGAAGGTGCTCAATATCGCCCACCGCGTAGGGCTCTAGCGTGCCGTCCTCGCGGCGGATCAGGACGCGCCCCTGCGCGTCGAGGTCTTCGGCAATGCCTTCTACGGTGCTTCCGTTGGGCAGGCTCATGCGCACGCTGGCGCCGAGGGTGGCGGTGGCGGCGCGTGCCTGATCGAGCAGACTGAGGCTCTCCGGGTTGAGGGGGTCGGGGCGTTCGGGATCGCCACCGGCGCGCACGAAGGCGCGGTAGCGTCGAGCGAAGATGCTCAGCAGTCGGGTGAGCACCTCGGAGGAGTCGACCGCGGCACCGGTGCACAGGCTCAGGCTCGTGGCGGTGGGTACGGGTAGCTGCTCGGCGGACATATTCGTGTTCTGACCGATGCCCACGATGATGCTGCGCTGCCCCTCGTTAGCACCGCTTTCGGGAACAAGCTGGGCGAGGATTCCGCAGCCCTTGGCACCCTGCGCGATGACGTCGTTGGGCCATTTGAGGGCGGCATCCACGCCGTAGCCGCGCCAGATATCGACCACGCTGAGCCCGGCGATGAGGGTCATCCAGTGGTAACTGTCTTCGGGGAGCTCTCGAGTCAGCGGGTCTGCGGAGGCGTGCGGGCGCACCACAATGCTCGCGGCGAGGCAGCCTCCGGGAGGCGCGGTCCAGGCTCGGGCGAGGCGGCCGCGTCCGGCGCTTTGGTAGAGGCTGGCGTAGACGGAGAGCTCACCGAGCTGTTCGCGTTCGGGGTCGGTGCCGCCCATGAGTAGCTCGCGGGCGCGGGTGGTGGTGGAGTCCACTTCGTCGTAGAGGTTTACGCTGGAGTAGCCCGCGTCCAGTGCCACGGTGCGGATGCGCGGCGCATCCAAAACCGAATGATCACTCTGAGTGTTCATGTTCTTCTCCATATCCGGTGCCTTTCTGTCCTACCTCGATCAACCCTGCAATACGCCGACCCGCTATCAACCCGCCACCAAAGCCTGCCGGTTTTTATTGAGTCACGTTGGCTTCTCACCATATCAATTTCTTGCCGCAGGTGATGCCCGCCCGGCACCCGAGACGGTACATTAGACAGTGAGGGTGCATGAAGCACCGACCGGCTGCGGAGGTTCCTCCGCCCTGCTCGAAAGAAGACCGCTATGGCTTATTACGCAATTACTTACGTTTACGCAGCTCCCGAGGAGCAGGCGAAGTACCGTCCGGCTCACCGCGAGTACCTTGGTTCGCAGATTGAGGCGGGCAACCTGATTGTTTCCGGTCCCCTGCTGGACGGCGAGACCCCCGCCGGCGCTCTGCTGATTGCAAAGGTCGACTCCGTTGAGGCTGCCGAGAAGATTGTGGCTAACGACCCGATGAACGTCGGTGGCGCGGTTCTGTCCCACACCATCACCGAGTGGAACCCGGTTCTGGGCACCATCTAAGCGTCATTCACGCTGAAAAAGCTTGAACGTAAACCCCCTTTCGCCAGCGAGGATTGCCGAGGCGGAAGGGGGTTTTCTGCGCTCTTTTGAGCCATTCTTTCGCACTTTTCGTTTACCATATGCACCTTCTTGGGTGCCGAGTGCATAAAAGTGTATCTAGTGTTGATATTCTAGCTTCTCACCTGGCATATGTGCCCCAGTTCGCACTATAGTTGAAAGATATGCACATTGTTCAAGAGTGCTCTTCGGGGCACCTGAGCACCCTATCACCGCAACCACTGGCTCCCGACGATCGGGTGGAGCAGGAACGAGGAATAATGTCCGAGAACCTCCAGCAGGAATTTGATTTGAGCACCACCGCCGGTAAGCTCGCTGATTTTTATGCACGTCGAGAGCGCAGCTTCGCGCCCAGCGGTGAGGCAGCTATTGAAAAGCAGCACGCGCGCGGCAAGCACACCGCCCGCGAGCGCATCGACATGCTTTTGGACGAGGGTTCTTTCGTTGAGTTTGATGCCCTCGCCCGCCACCGCACCACCGCGTTCGGCATGGAGGCGAAGAAGCCTCTGGGCGATGGCCTGGTCTCCGGTTACGGTACCGTGGATGGTCGCCTGGTTGCCGTGTATTCGCAGGATTTCACCGTCTACGGTGGTTCTCTCTCGCAGGTGAACGGCGAGAAGATTGTGAAGGTGCAGAAGTTCGCGCTGAAGAACGGCTGCCCGGTTATCGGCATTAACGATGGTGGTGGCGCCCGTATTCAGGAGGGCGTGGCTTCCCTGGCGATGTTTGCCGATATTTTCCGTATGAACGTGCGCGCTTCCGGTGTGGTTCCGCAGATTTCGGTCATTATGGGCCCCTGCGCTGGCGGTGCCGCGTACTCCCCCGCCCTGACTGACTACATCATCATGGTGGATAAGACTTCGCACATGTTCATTACAGGCCCGGACGTCATTAAGACCGTGACCGGTGAGGACGTGGACATGGAAACCCTCGGTGGTGCGCGTCAGCACAACTCTGTAACCGGTACCAGCACCTACCTGGCTGAGGATGAGGAAGACGCTTTCGACTTTGTGCGCGAGCTCCTGGAGTTCCTGCCCTCGAACAACCTTGCGGAGTCCCTGCCCCTGGAGCATGACCAGGAGGCACAGGTGAGCGTGGACGATCTGGATTTGGATACTCTCATCCCGGATTCGGCAAACCAGCCCTACGATATGCGTGCGGTCATTGAGTCCGTGGTCGATGACGGCCACTTCCTGGAGATGCAGGCGCTGTACGCCCCGAACGTGATGATTGGTTACGCCCGCGTTGAGGGCCGCACGGTCGGCATTGTGGCGAACCAGCCGATGCAGTTCGCCGGCTGCCTGGACATTTCCGCCTCCGAGAAGGCTGCCCGTTTTGTGCGTCACTGCGATGCGTTCAACATTCCGATTCTGACGTTTGTGGATGTTCCCGGCTTCCTGCCCGGCACCGATCAGGAGTTCAACGGCATTATCCGCCGCGGCGCTAAGCTACTCTACGCTTACGCGGAGGCGACTGTTCCGCTGGTTACCGTCATTACCCGTAAGGCGTACGGCGGTGCGTACATTGTGATGGGCTCGAAGAAGCTGGGCGCCGATATTAACCTGGCGTGGCCCACCGCTCAGATTGGTGTGATGGGTGCTCAGGGTGCGGTGAATATTCTGTACCGTCGTGAGTTGGCTGCTCTGGCGGCTGAGGGCGGCGATGTTGAGGCTCGCCGCGCTGAGCTGATTTCCAAGTATGAGGAAGAGCTGCTGAACCCGTACCAGGCTGCTGAGCTGGGTTACATTGACGAGGTTATTGCCCCGAGTGAGACTCGCGTGCGCATTATTTCTTCGTTGCGTGCCCTGCACGATAAGCGTGCGTCTACCCCGGCAAAGAAGCACGGCAACATCCCGCTGTAGGCTTCCGTTGTGCGTTGTGCCCGCGCCGCCTGTGGCGCGGGCATTCCCAGGATTTTAGGTTTTCTCAGGATTTTAGGTTTTAAGGAGGCGTGCCTTTGGCAGGCTACAACCCGCTGAGTTATTTCTCATTCGGTAAAAAGAAGGATAGTTCAGAGGCTACTGAGAGCGCCGAGCAGCTTGAGCGTAGCTCCGCACGTTCTTCTGCGCACGCGGATACCGCCTCCAGCGCCGCGAAGGATTCTGCTCAGTCTTCGGTAGATACTGACGCTGAGCAGGAGCCGCTGCTGAAGGTGGTTAAGGGCTCCCCCACTCCGGAGGAGATTGCCGCCCTCACTGCTGTGGTTGCGATGATGCAGGCGAGCGCCGCGAAGCAGGAGCAGAACTTGCTGGTGGGTGCCGCTTCGCGCATCCTGAACCGCGGTCAGCGCCTGGGTGTTTCGTTGCGTCCCGGTCCCGGTTCGTGGAGGCGTGCTCGCCCCATGTAGCGCGGGCTGATAACTCTGCTTCTTATATTCCCGTCACGCCGGCTGGTGTGGCGGGAATATATTGTTTTGCCTCAAATTCAGGATATATATTGCGCTATTGAACATCTAATGCGCCGATTCTTGCGGTTTTGTCATATTAGAAACGATAAAGCGATGATGATACGCCCTGATGCTACGATGTATATACCGTCACATAAGTATTAATAATTGGCAGGGACCATGGCAAAGATGCTGAATAAAAACCATAGGCCCCCACCGGATGTCTACATCGCGCTTCTGTTGCCGACGCTACGGCGCTTGTCGAAGACTGTGCCCCGCACCGCCGCCTATGTTAGTGAGCAGTTGCGGCAACAGACTAAGGCGTTGGGGTCGAAGAAGAACCTACCGGCTCTTGAATCCACCGAGTTTGCGGTGGCTGTGCGCACCACCTTGAAGATCTTGGTGGCACTTCGTTATGCCCAGCTTATGCCTCGTTTGACCCCGTGGGAGAAGAGGAAGTACCTGCTCACTCCCCTGGGGGCTGAGCTGACCTGCACTCCGCATCTGCACGGTTCGGTGCCGCCGCGTGTGGTGAAGCAGGTGCAGGCACTATGCGCTCAGAGTTTGACGGCGAAGAGCGTGAAGAAGCTGAAGAAGCAGGCGAACGCGCTATTGGAGAATGCGGAGGAGGAGCATCGCCTCATTTTTGGTGCTTCTGATACCGGCGCCCTTCATGCTCTGCCGCATTTCTCAGGCGCTGATCAGGCTCAGCTGAACCCCGCTGCTTATGAGGCAACCGGCGCGGCGCATCTTGCGCATGCTTTGAATTCTGCGGAGGCTGCGGGGTCCTGGCCCGCCGGTCAGTCGCCTCTGGATATTATTTTGCGTGCCAGCGATTCGCCGGTCATTCACGCTCAGGCCGAGTTTGCGGAGCATTTTACGCAGGATTTGATTCAACATATTCACGCGGTGACGCCGGAGTACTTTGAGCAGATTGTTGCCGATATTTTTACGGCTCTTGGTTTTACGACCGAGGTGACCGGTGGCGCCGACGATAAGGGCGTGGATGTTATTGCCCGCTATTCTGACGGTCTGGATTTTGCGCCGATTTATATTCAGGTGAAGCATTATTGCGGAACCATGAAGGTCACCCCAAACGAGATTCAGAAGCTTGCCGGTGCAGTGCTTTTGCACGGCGGCCTGCAGGGTGTTTTGGTGACCTGCGGTGCTTTTGCGCATCCGGTTCCCGAGTATTTGCAGGGTTTGCCGGGCGCTCGCAATATTGCGCTGGTTGATCGGCACCAGTTGGTGGAGTTGATGATTCGTCACCGTGTGGGTGTTCTTGATGGTGAGGGCGAGTGCGGTTACCGCATTGACGAGGAGTATTTTGCCCGTGGCATGGAGTAGCCGGGGGTGTTTTGGGGCGAGTATTTCTCGCCGAATATCTCTGATCTTCACGCATTTCCCACGTCATTTCACTTAATGTATTTTCACTTTTCCTTGAGGATATTTTTCACATATCGGCTGGTTTTAGAAATTTGGGTTATTTCTCGAACCAGCCGATACAATGAGAAGGTAATGCGTTATATATTCTTCGCATTATTTCACGAAGTGAATATACCCGTGACGGTATCAGCACTTCACCCCAATTTATAGCGTTCTTTTCTGAAGTGTTCGTCGTTGAAGACGGTGCGTAAGCGGGACGGGTTGAGAAAAAACTACCTACCCTGCTTCTCTTCGCTTCTCTTCACTGCGGGATTTCAAAGTGCCGGCCCAAAAATAAAGATGGTGCCGCTCACTTTCGTGATTATTTTCCCGTTCGCATGACTGCACTTTATGAAGAACGCCCGCACGATAAATAACACTAGATAAGGAGCCCGGCGTGGCTTTTGTGAATAAAACAATGCTCCATATCGATCATTCCGAATTGCACTCTTTGCAGCAGGAAACCTCGTGGGAGGCTCTACCCGAGGAAGCACGCACTCTCAGCGTTGCGGCGGCTTTCTCTCTGCTCCGCCATTTTGAGCGCGCGCAGGATCGTGGCGAGAAGGTCTTCTTCCCCGATATGTACACCCCGGTTGGCGTAGACCTGGGTTTCAATATGACTCAGCGTTTCATTGCGGTCGGTGACAATGTCCTCTTCCGTGAGGCGCTTAATAAGCTGATTGCGGCGCTGGTCAATGCTGATTATCTTGAGGTGTCCCTCAGCCAGCTGCATCCGGGCAACCTGCACTACACTCTGAGCGAGGCGGGCCGCGAGCTTCTGGGCACCGCGAAGGAGCAGCAGGCGCAGGCTCTTCTGCCGGTTCTGCCTCTGCAGAGCGGCGTGTACCTGCACTATCTGAAGCAGTTCTACCCGGTTCTACTCTCGCACATTACGGTGCGCGAGCTTCTGCCCATCGTCCTGAGCGTTACCCCCTCCTACCCCGCGGCAGCGCCCGTGAAGATTCGTGAGCTGGTGCTGCGCGAGTGCGGTTTCGTGCAGGGCTGGTACGGTCTGTCGTACCTGGAGCAGCGCATTATTGAGCCGGTGATTGCTCAGGCACTGAGCCTGCTGACCCGTGAGGGCTACCTGCGCACCAAGACCATTCACGAGCACACGGATTCGCCGCTGACTCTGTACTCGCTGTCCCCGTCTGCGAAGGAGCTGGTGGCTCGTCACGAGGAGACCGGTGTGCCCGCGAGCGAGCTGAGCTCCGTGCTGGCGTTGGTGAAGGATGAGGGCACCTCGATTACCGCTGAGGATATTGCCGCAACCGATGCTCTGCTGACCCACATGGGTGTGCTTCTGCTCGATACTCTCAATGACCACGGCGCCGATGTGGAGCTGAGCCTTCCGAGCCTGGAGCAGGTCTTTGACCGCGATGAGCGTATTCAGCAGGCGTCCTCGAACCCCTATTTTGTGCAGATTGACGCGCAGGATTACATCTACGATGTGCTGACCGCGCACCACTACCTGTCCGAGCGTGAGACCGTCTACTCGCTGGGTTCCGCATTTGTGCCCGCCCTGGCGCAGATGGCTGAGCCGAGCGTTCAGAAGCTGGTGGCTTCGGCTCTGCTCGATCCTGCCGCTGTGGATGCTCTGCCGTACCCGCATCAGCTGCTGTACCCGATTCTGAAGCTCGTGGAAGAGAACCCGCGCATCTCCTACTACGACATTTACGATGAGCTGAAGATTGCCCTGGACATCCCGTACCTGCAGGGTGAGGTCGCGCCGCACCGCTACAAGCTGACTCCGCGTCTGCGTAATCGCTACTCGGTGGCGATGCACGTTCTGAAGGGCGAGCGCTACCTGAATGCTCTGCGTGAGGGTACCGGCCGTACTTCCCGCAAGAACCCGGAGCGTTACGAGCTGAGCGAGGCGGGTAAGGAGCTGCTCAAGCGTTTCCCGGAGGATGCTCCGGAGGCGGTGACCGCCCGCATGGCGCCGCTGCCGCCGCAGTCGCTCAAGCATAAGCTGCCTCAGGATATTGCCGCTGAACTGCAGGCTCGTGAGGAGGCTCTTCAGGCTGCTAAGGAGGCGCGCGCGGCGGAGCGTCAGGCTCGCCTGGCGGCCCGTGAGGGTCGTGAGCCGTTGGCTCCGGTGCCGGGTGCTTCTCCGGCGCTGTTGGCGCGTCCGGCTGGTTCGCCGGTTGCGACTGCGGCGCAGGCTCCCGCTGAAGTTCCGGCGGCGCAGGTTGCACCTGCCGCCGCCCAGCCTGCTGTGTCTGTTCCTGCTGTTTCTGCGCCAGCCTCCGCCCAGCCGGTTGTTTCTGCGCCGACTGTTTCGGCTCCGCCTGTTTCGGCTGCTGAGCCCTCGACTGCACTGCAGGTGGCTGCCGCTCAGGTGCGTGAGGCTCTGAAGCGTTATCGTCAGGTCTTCCGCCGCGAGGCGCTGGCTCCGGCGCTGGCCCAGGTATCTGAGGAGCGTTTCCGCAGCATTGGTTTCGACCTGTTCTTGATGCGCGGTTACACGGTAGAGGCTCTGGAGGCTCAGGGCGTGGACGGCGTGGCAACCCCCGCCACCGGCGAAAAAGAACGTGCATTCTACGTGCGTACTCTGCGCCCGGTAGCGAACGGTGTTCTGTCCGCGAGCGTCCAGCCGCAGGATATTACCGCGTTCTTCCTGGCTATTCACGCCCGCGGCGGTCAGCTCGGCACCTTCATCACGAACGCACCGTTCAGCGATGAGGCGTACGACGAGTTCATCCGCTGCTCGACCAAGTACCCGAACATTCTGGTGGATTTGGTGTCTGGCGATGAGCTGCAGGACCGTCTCATTGCGCACCGCCTCGGCGTGGTCGAGGGCGCGAACGGTCTGCTGGAGCTGAACGGCGAATACTTCGCTGGCTAGCCTCCCCCGCTAGTAGCTTGTAGCCCATCTTGGGCACGCCCCGGTTTTCTCTTTCCTTCACATTCAAGAGGGAGAAAGCCGGGGCGTTTTCGCGCATCCGCCCCTGGGAGTTGTCCACAGGTGGGCCCTTTTTGTCGCATTCGGTGCTTCTCAGCCCGTAATATTGCCGGTTTAAGCGAGCTAAATCACCGAAAATCGTGGTTGAAGGCACACCCCTGCGTTAGGATATGAACATGAGCACTTACCAGGAACTTCCCAGCATCTACCGATTGAAGCGCTCGCTGACCGACGTCGATCAGATTGCTAACGAATACTTTGAAAAGGTCCTCGACCTGAACCCCGTCCATGCAACCGAGCTTGGTCGTAAGGGCGTAGAGACCCTGTACCCCGATTACTCGCCCGCCGGCGAGAAGGCTTTTGCGCGCCTTGCAAAGAAGACTTTGAAGAAGGTTGATAACGTCCTGCCTATTGATGACGTTGACCTGGTCACCCTGGATGCTCTGCAGGAGCGTCTGAGCCTGTACCGCAAGCAGCACAAGGCTGGTTTTGGCGGCTGGCAGCTGAACAATATTGCGTCCGTCCCGCAGGAGGTGCGCTCGGTCTTTGACCTGATGAAGCGCAACACTCAGCAGGATTGGGAGCATATTGTTGGTCGTATGCACCGCGTCACCGAGGCTCTGGAGGGCTACATTCAGACCCTTGAGGCGGCTCGTGAAGAGGGCAAGGTTGCCCCGCGCCGCCAGGTGGATATTGTCATTGAGCAGACCGCCGCGTACTACGCTCCGGGTGGTTTCTTTGATGATTTGGCGGCTGAGGTCGCCGAGGCTGTCCCCGCGCTGAAGGATGAGGCTGCCGCCGGTGCCGAGGCTGCGAAGGAAGGCTACCGCCGCCTCAACACCTACCTGGTGGAGAAGCTGCAGCCGGTCGCGCCCTCCCGCGACGCTGTGGGCCGTAAGGCGTACAGCCTGCACTCCCGTTCGTTCCTGGGCACCACCATTGACCTGGACGAGACCTACGCCTGGGGTGTGAAGGAGCTGGAGAGCATTATTGCTCGTCAGTGTGAGGTTGCCGAGGAGATTGAGCCGGGCGCAAGCATTGAGCGTGCTAAGCAGCTGCTCGATGAGGACCCGGCACGTCAGCTGCACGGCACCGATGAGCTGAAGGCGTGGATGCAGAAGCTCGCCGACGCCGCCGTGGAGAACCTGGCGGGTAGCCACTTCGAGATTGGCGGCCCCATGCGCCGTATTGAGTGCTGCATTGCCCCCACGAACGAGGGCGGTATTTACTACACCGGCCCCTCCCCCGATTTCTCGCGTCCGGGCCGTATGTGGTGGTCGGTTCCCGAGGGTGAGGACACGTTCACTACCTGGCGTGAAACCTCCACCGTGTACCACGAGGGCGTTCCGGGTCACCACCTGCAGATTGCGATTGCTACGGCTCTGCAGGGCACCATGAACTCTTGGCGTACGAACATGCTGTGGGTGTCCGGTCACGGTGAGGGCTGGGCGCTGTACGCCGAGCGCCTCATGGAGGAGCTGGGCTATCTGAAGGATCCGGGTGACCGCATGGGCATGCTGAACGCTCAGCGTATGCGTGCCGCCCGCGTGGTCTTCGATATTGGTGTTCACTGCGAGATGCCGATTCCCGATGAGTGGGCTGAGCAGCTGGGCGTTGAGCCGGGCACCATCTGGACTTCTGAGCTGGGTTATGAGTTCTTGAAGCTGAACCTGGACGAGTCCGAGGGCCACCTGCGTTTCGAGTTCCTACGTTACCTGGGTTGGCCGGGTCAGGCGCCGAGCTACAAGATTGGCGAGCGCCTCTGGCTGGAGCTGCGCGATCAGGCTGTGCGCCGCGGCGATGACATGCGTGCATTCCACACGCGTGCGCTTCTGCTCGGTTCGGTGGGTCTGGACACTCTGCGCCGCGCCCTGACCGATGAGATGATGCTCCCTCTGGACACTGAGGATGACGACGATGAGGACGACGAGTAGCCTCTAGTCTGCTCGCACCTCTCTGCTCGCTCCTTGCCGCTTCTGGAGTATCTCCGGGAGAGGCTCTATAGGTGAAGCCCCCGCTTCAGCTTTGGCTGAGGCGGGGGCTTCGTCTTTTCATGCAAGGTTTATCTATCGGGATTCCGGGCTATCCGAAGTTTGCGGTACCGGGGTCCATGGTGCCGAAACCCATGCCGGTGGAGTCGTTCAGGTCCACCAGGTGCGGGGCGAAGCGGCACCAATAGTCGGTGAGCGCGCCGTTCGATTCGCGGATGCCCACGCCTACGGTGCGTCCGTCGACCACCCACACGCCGAGGATAGGGTGGCTGACCGGGTTGATAATGCCTTCGTAGCGCGGTGCCGGAATGTATTCCTGGTAGACGAATTCGCTTTCGGGGGCGTTAGCGAAGAAGTCGTCGTCTTCGGGCTTGATGAAGACGTCGTAGTCGGGGGCGTAGATTTCTACACCGTCGCCTTCGCGGCCGAAGAGGGGCTTGCGGACCCAGTTGCGCATGCCGCCGCGGTGGCCGGCGTAGGTGGGGACCAGGTTCGGGTGGCCGGGGTACTTATCCCAGAGCGCGGCGAGCAGCAGCTTATTGGAGAGGAACATCTTCCATGCCGGCTCGATCCAGCGGTTCATGGCGCCGTGGTAGGCGAAGAGGAGCTTGTCGTAGCCTGCTTCGCTGTCGGTGACGAGGTCTTCCCACGGGTAGAGCTTGAAGAGGTTGGTGATGCGCCGTCCCTGTGCGTCTTCCCAGCTCTTGGTGTCTTCGTTGAAGATGACTTCGTCGATGGGAATCATGTGGGTTTTGATGCCCGCCTGCTGAGCCGCGTAGGCGATGAGCCAGAGGTTGTTGTAGTCCTCGTTGGTCTCGTCAATCTCGGGGGGCACGTGTGCCAGGTGCAGTACGGGCTGCACGCCCGCGGTGATTTCGGGGGCGAAGATGTGGCGCCAACGGTTGGTGAAGGCTTCACCGATTTCGCCCCAGTGGGCGTAGCCGCGGGTGTCGAGGCGCTGGTCTTTCGCCCAGGTTTTCTGGCTGACCGCCGCCTCCACGATGCCGGTGGGGGTGTCGGCGTTGTATTCGAGCAGCTTCATCGGGTCACCGGGCACGCCCGAGTAGGTGAAGTCGAAGCGGCCATAGAAGTCGGCGTCGCGGCGGTTCCAAGATTCTACGGCGAGGTTGAACGCCGCCTGGGGCAGGCCGAGAGTGCCGAACGCGCCGGAGGCAATGTACTCGACGGTTTCCAGGCACATGCGGTGCATTTCTTCCGCCTGGGCTCGCACAGAATCCATTTCTTGCGGGCTGAAAATGTAGGCGGCGTATTCGTTCCAGTAGTGGTCGGTGTCGTGGGGGCCGTCCACGCTGTAGGTGAGGCCTTCCTCAATGATGACGTTCTCCCAGTCGGGTCGGCCGACGGGAAATTCTTCACGGCGCATGAGGGGCTAGGCTCCTTCGAAGTAGTGAATGGAAAGCGGTGTTGTTACGTCACCGCGGGTGTGGTTGTTCTAGTGAGGAAAATGCGGGCGGGACCGCTCAGTCCCTGCCCGCATTCAGTGTGATGGCTTATGGCTTAGCCTCCGGAGCGGCCGCCACCGGACTTGGAGCCGCCACCGAAACCGCCCTTGCTGCCGGACTTCGAGGAAGAACCAGACTTCGACGAGGAGCCAGACTTCGAGGACGAACCCGACTTGGAGCCAGACTTCGAGGTATTCGACTTGCTGTAGGAGCCGGTACTACCGCTATTGCTGGTGCCCTGCTTACCGCTGGAGACCGAGCCGGTGGTCTTGTTACGCACCGTGGAGGTCTTACCGGAGTTATTGGTGCTGGTCACCTTGCCGGAGGAGACGGTGGAGGACTTCTTCGCGGTGCGGTAGGAGTCCTCGAATCCGCCGCCTTTGGAGGACACGCCGCTGTAGACGGTGCCGTTGCTGGGGCGGGAGGTGGTGCCTCCGGAAAGCTTGGACCCTACAGGAGGAATGTAGTGGGATCCGGAAGAATTAGCAGCGCTCTGGCGACCCAGGTAGTACCAGAGGAACGCATTCGAATTATTGTGGGTGGTGGTCGAGCCAGATGAGCCCGAGGAACCAGAAGAACCGGAAGAGCTGGAGGAACCGGAGGAGTTCGACGAGCCCGAAGAGTCGCTGCTGGACGAGTCGGTCGGTTCCTGAACGCCAGCCTTCTCACATTCGCTATCTTCCACGCGCAGGCCGGTCTTCGCGTCCTGGCAGACGCGGGCATACTCTTCGCCCTGCGACAGGAACGCGTTCTCTTCCTGGTGCATGGAGTTGTAGGCGAAGATGCCACCGCCAACCAGTAGCACGCCGGCACCCGCTACGGCAATCATCTTGGCGATGCCGGGGCGGGTCGCGCCCAGGTTTAGGGTCTGCTGGGCAGAGGTCTGTGCGGCGCGGGTAGCGAAATCTGCAACCGCTTCCATGCGGTTGCGAGGCTTCTTCGGGCCGTTGGGGGTGGTGGTTCCGCCGGGGTATTGGGGAGCAGAACTCATGCATCTCTCCTTGAAAGGTGGTGCGTGGCGTAACGCTCAACGCGTACATGAAGCTGAGTGGGTACAGCATCATCCGGCGACTTTCGCCGGACTATCGGTGTGATTCCAGCATATCAAGCCCTCGCTTTCGGATTATTAGCTGACGGCAAAATCTCAGCAAGCTTCGCCGCATGTTGCGCAGTTGTTTCCTTTCTGTTTGCTTTTGCGGTGATTCCCACTCAACTATCCGCCGGCTTAACCGCCTGCTGGGGTCAGCTGGCGGCACCGGTGGCGGCGTTGTTGGTTGGGCTGCGGGGTTGGACTGCGGGATGTACAGCCAAAAGGTGCTACCGGGTGGTCACGGTTCTTCACACATCCCCTACACTGCACCGGATTGAAACACTTCTTCACACAAACTCGCGCCCGAGTGCACAAAAGTTTTAGAGTATGCCACATGTCTACACCGCATGCATCATCTCGTTCACGTCTGCCCAAGTGGGCTACTTCTTTCGGCAACCAAATCATTGCCTCCCTCATTCTGGGTATTGTTCTTGGCGCGCTCGCCCTCGCACTGGGCGGGGACGCGAAGAGCAACCCCAACTGGCTCATGGTGACCCTGGATACCATCGGTTCCTCCTACGTCACTCTGCTGAAGGCGGCGGTTGTTCCGCTGATTTTCACCGCCGTGGTCGCCTCCATCTCGAACCTGTCGCAGGTGACGAACGCGGCGCGCCTGGCGGTCAACACGCTCATCTGGTTTGCGATTACCGCATTCTTCGCGGTGCTCATCGGTATTGCGATGGGCCTGATTGTTCAGCCGGGCGTGGGCGCGCAGGTGCAGGGCAAGGCGTACACCGGTTCGACCGGTTCCTGGACCGCGTTCCTGACGGGCCTGATTCCGGTGAACTTCTTGGGTCTGGGCGTCAGCGCTAAGTCCGGTGATTCCGGTATCACCGCTTCTGCGTCCTTTAACGTACTGCAGATTCTGGTTATTTCCGGTGCGGTCGGCATTGCCGCGCTGAAGGTCGGCGAGGCAGCTAAACCCTTCATTGACGTGGTCAAGAGCGCTCTGGCGATTATTCAGAAGATTCTGTGGTGGATTATTCGCCTGGCACCGCTGGGTACCGTGGGTCTGATCGCTAAGGCAGTGTTCGCCTACGGTTGGGCGTCGATGGGTTCGCTGGTCGCGTTCGTTATCGCCCTCTACATTGGTCTACTGCTGGTCTTCCTGGTGGTTTACCCGATTATTGTTCGCGCGAACGGCCTGTCGGTCCGCCAGTACTTCTCGGGCGTGTGGCCGGCGCTCCAGCTGGGCTTCGTGTCCCGCTCTTCGATGGGTTCGATGCCGATGACCCAGACCGTTGCCGAACGCAACCTGGGCGTTCCCCGTGCCTACGCATCCTTCGCGGTTCCGCTGGGTGCGACCACTAAGATGGACGGCTGCGCTTCGGTTTACCCGGCTCTTGCCGCAATTTTCGTGGCGCAGTTCTACGGTATTCAGCTGGACTTCACCCAGTACCTGCTGATTGTGATGGTGTCCGTGCTCGGTTCGGCTGCAACCGCCGGTACCACCGGCGCTATCGTGATGCTGACCCTGACCCTTTCCACTCTGGGTCTGCCGCTGGACGGTGTGGGTCTGCTCCTGGCGATTGACCCGATCGTTGACATGGGTCGTACCGCCCTGAACGTTGCCGGTCAGGCTCTGGTTCCCGCGATTGTGGCTCGCCGCGAGGGCATCTTGGATGAGGAGCTTTACAACGCTCCCCGCTCGGAGGGCGGCTTCGTGGCTCAGGAATTCTACGATGAGCGCATCGCCGGCGAGGCGCAGCGACTTCACGAGGTGGAGGACAACACCGTCGCAGCACGCCGCTAATCTGACGAATCTTGAAGCTACACGGCGCTAGGCTGTACTGCCTAGCGCCGTGTAGCTTTCTTAATCTCGTGCCTCAGCATGGGAGAAATACATTTGTCAAGCGTCATAAAAACGTCACGATTGATTCTTCTTTTCTTTAATGTTTGAGAAGAGTTATGATTTTGAACGGCGT
>NZ_CAJZIE010000030.1:0-25274 GCF_916049665.1 uncultured Rothia sp.
ACGTGATTCAGGGCGCCCTAATTTTCTTCCCTCCACTAGCAGTACTAAGGTAGAAAGTATGTCTGTGACGATTGAACGCGTGGGCTTCGCCCCGAACTATGTGAACTATGTTGAGTGCTTGGACGAGCAGTACCGCATCCACGATGAGGTGGCTAACCGCACCCGCCAGAATACGATTCTTCTGCTTGAGCATGAGGCAGTGATTACCGCGGGTAAACGCACCGAAGACCACGAGTATCCCGCAGACAAGTCCACCCCCGTCGTCAAGATTGACCGCGGCGGCAAGCTGACCTGGCACGGCCCCGGCCAGCTGACTGCTTACCCGATTCTGCGTCTGCCCGAGCCCATTGACGTGGTGGCGTATGTGCGCATCGTTGAGGAGATCATCATTAATGTCCTGGCTGGTCTGGGCATTAAGGGTGAGCGTGTTGAGGGCCGTAGCGGCGTGTGGATTCTGGGCGACGGTGTCACCCAGGACAAGAAGATCGCCGCACTGGGCATGCGTGTTTCGCGTAACACCACCATGCACGGCTTCGCGATTAACTGTTGCAACGACCTGGCGCCTTTCGCACAGTTCATTCCCTGCGGTATTAGCGATGCGGGTGTCACCTCCATTTCGGAGCAGCTGGGTCGCACCGTGACCCCCGCCGATATTTTGGAGCCGTTGGAGGCGGAGCTGGTGAAGTACCAGGACCGCCTGGCGGAGTCCTTCGAGCCCGTCACCGCACAGGATAAGGCGCAGGACTAAGTACAGGACCAGCCGCAGGGCTAGAGCGCAGAGCTAGACGCTGAACGAGCCGCGCACCGCGCATCCGGGTTCGTTCGTCATATACGAAAATCAGTTTCACCTACGCCTGAGCGGGCGTAAAATAGAAGGTGGCCCACCTGCACAGAGGGCACACCGAGACCAAGGAGAAGACTTTTGAGCACCGCACCTGAAGGACGCAAGCTACTGCGTGTGGAGGCCCGCAACGCTGAGGTTCCCATTGAGAAGAAGCCTCACTGGATTAAGACCAAGGCTATTGTTGGCCCCGAATACAACGAGATGCGCGAGCTGGCTCGTGGTCAGGGTCTGCACACCGTGTGTGAAGAGGCTGGCTGCCCCAATATTTATGAGTGCTGGGAAGACCGTGAGGCAACCTACCTGATTGGTGGCTCCGAGTGCACCCGTCGCTGCGACTTCTGCAATATTGCGACCGGTAAGCCCGTTGCTGTGGATTACGCTGAGCCGTTCAAGGTTGCGAAGAACGTGAAGGTCATGGGTCTGCGTTACGCCACCGTGACCGGTGTTGCTCGTGACGACTTGGAAGACGGCGGTGCGTGGCTGTACGCAGAGACTACCCGTCAGATTCACAAGATGTGCCCGAACACCGGCGTTGAGATGCTCGTCCCCGACTTCAAGGGTGTTCCCGAGCATGTTCAGAAGGTCATTGACGCTAAGCCTGAGGTGTTCGCGCACAACCTGGAGACCGTTCCCCGTATCTTCCGTCAGATTCGCCCGGCGTTCCGTTACGAGCGTTCCCTGGACGTTATTACCCAGGCTAAGGAAGGCGGCATGGTCACCAAGTCCAACCTAATTCTGGGTATGGGCGAGACCGATGACGAGATTTACGAGGCGCTGTGCGATCTGCACGATGCTGGCTGTGACATCATTACCCTCACCCAGTACCTGCGCCCCGGTCCGCTCTTCCACCCGATTGAGCGTTGGGTGAAGCCGCAGCAGTTCGTGGACTTTGCGAACATGGCTGAGGAGATTGGTTTCGCTGGCGTTATGGCGGGCCCGATGGTTCGTTCTTCGTACCGTGCAGGTCGCCTGTGGGCTCGTGCAATGCGCAAGAACGGTTACCCGATCCCCGAGAACCTGGCTCACATTGAGGGTGAGGGCGCTGCTCTGCAGGAAGCCTCCTCCCTGGTGGCTGCAGGCTACTAAGCCTTTTCAGAATCTGTCTGAGAGCGTTGAGGCTCTTCGAACCCGGTATTCATCCGGTGTTCGGGGAGCCTCCCCTTATGCCCCGCCCCTTGTGCGGGTAGGGTAAACTAGAAAAATTGCAGGCATACACTGCATCGTTACGTCACTATGGTTCCGTGAGCGTTTGAGGCGCTTCGGGGCCGCGGAAGAACCAGCCGAGGAAGAATCGTGGCAGATAAGCGCGAAGAGAAGAAAAAGAAGAAGGAACGCACTCCGGGCACTTTCGCCCAGATGAAGCAGGTCTACCAGATGACCAAGAAGTCCGACCCGAATATCGGTTGGATTCTGAGTCTGTCGGCTCTGGGCACCCTTTTGGTTTTCCTCCTCATCGGTATTGCCCTGAATAACTGGATTACTTTCCTGATTCTGGGTCTGGGTGTTGCCGCTATTGTGGCGATGCTTCTGCTGGGTCGCCGCGCGCAGACTGCGGCTTTTGCTCAGATTGAGAACCAGCCCGGTCGTAGTGGTGCGGCGATGAACTCGGTGCGCCGCGGTTGGATCGTTGAGGAGCAGCCCGTTGCTGCGAACCGTCACCAGGATCTGGTGTTCCGTGCGCTGGGCCGTCCCGGTATTGTGCTGGTGACCGAGGGCCCTCACAGCCGCGTGAACTCGCTGGTGAACACTGAGAAGAAGCACCTGGCTCGTGTGGCTCCGGGCGTTCCGGTTCACGTGATTGAGACCGGTCACGATGAGGGTCAGGTTGAGCTCAAGGACGTTGTGAAGACCATGAACAAGCTTCCGAAGGCTCTGACTCAGCAGGAGATGCAGGTTGTTTCGGGTCGTCTGAGCACCCTGAACACTATGCGTAACCCGATGAACGGCCTGCCGAAGGGCGTTGACCCGATGCGTGCTCGCCCCGATCGTCGTGCGATGCGCGGCCGCTAAGCGAGGCGCTGATATAAGGTTTTGAAGGCTCCGGCTCTTCCCGTGTGGGGAGGGTCGGAGCCTTTTTATTACGCCCGATTATTGCCCTGCTGCTGGCGTTGCTATTGCCCTTGATACGGGGCGTTAGCGGCTGCGCTGTGTTTCGTGAAGCAACATAGATGTAACTCCTTTCCAGGATTTGTAACATTACCGAAACACGATAGTCACGCACGCGCAAAAAATAACCACTATGCTTGATATGTCACAGGGTTTTGCCCGCGGCCAAAAACTAAACCAAAGACTGAACGTGATGAGGGAAGATACCCTCCTGCACCGTCAGTCGAACAAGGAGCAGTCCTCATGTTTACCAGCCCCCAGGAAGTTCTCGACTTTATCAAGAACGAAGAAGTAGTCTTCGTTGATATCCGATTCACCGACATGCCCGGCGTGCAGCAGCACTTCAACCTGCCCGCTAAGGCAATCGATGACGATTTCTTCGTCAACGGCCAGCTTTTTGATGGCTCCTCCATTCGCGGCTTCCAGGGCATTGCTGAGTCCGATATGCAGCTGATTCCCGATGTTCAGTCCGCATACGTTGACCCCTTCCGCATTGAGAAGACCCTGGTCATCATCTGCTCCATCGTGAACCCCCGCACCGGTGAGCCCTACCACCGTGACCCCCGCGGCGTTGCTGAGCGCGCCGAGGCATACCTGCAGTCCACCGGCATTGCAGACACCGCGTTCTTCGCATCCGAGGCTGAGTTCTTCGTCTTCGAGGACGTCCGCTACCAGGTCGAGCCGAACTCCGTATTCTTCAAGATTGACTCTGACGAGGCTCCCTGGAACACCGGCCGCAAGGAAGAGGGCGGCAACCTGGGTAACAAGACCCCCGTCAAGGGCGGCTACTTCCCCGTCTCCCCCGTCGACAAGCAGGCTGACCTGCGTGACGCAATGTGCGTAGCAATGGACGAGGTTGGCCTCGAGGTTGAGCGTAGCCACCACGAGGTGGGCGCAGCCGGCCAGGCGGAGATCAACTACAAGTTCGACACCCTTACCAAGGCTGCTGACGACCTGCTGAAGTTCAAGTACGTCATCAAGGGCACCGCAGACGCATGGGGCAAGTCCGTGACCTTCATGCCCAAGCCCGTCTTCGGCGACAACGGCTCCGGTATGCACTGCCACCAGTCGCTGTGGCAGAACGGTGAGCCCCTCTTCTACGACGAGCGCGGCTACGCTAACCTCTCCGACACCGCACGCTGGTACATTGGCGGTCTGATTGAGCACTCCTCCGCTGTTCTGGCGTTCACCAACCCGACCGTGAACTCTTACAAGCGTCTGGTTCCCGGCTACGAGGCTCCCATCAACATGGTGTACTCGCAGGGTAACCGTTCCGCTGGTATCCGTATTCCGATTACCGGCACCAACCCGAAGGCTAAGCGTCTGGAGTTCCGTGCACCGGACCCCTCGGCTAACCCCTACTTCGCATTCGCTGCTCAGCTGATGGCTGGTCTGGACGGTATCCGCAACCGCATTGAGCCGCCGGCACCCATCGACAAGGACCTGTACGAGCTGCCCGCCGAAGAGGCTAAGGATATCAAGAAGGCTCCGGCTAACCTGGAGGAGGCTCTGGCTGCTCTGGAGGCTGACCACGACTTCCTGCTCGAGGGCGGCGTGTTCACCGAGGACCTGATTCAGGCATGGATTGACTACAAGCGTAAGAATGAGCTGGAGCCCCTCTCGCTGATTCCGCACCCGCTTGAGTACCAGCTGTACTACGGCGTCTAATTTTCGTTCCTGAGCTGCACCCCGTTCCGGGGTAAGTTCTGGATAGCGCACAACGGCCTATACGTTCTTTTGGGAGCGTATAGGCCGTTGTTGTGTCTGCTGGCGTATCTCTGCGGGCGGTTGTCTTGGTGTAGCGTGTTTGGTGACAGTCCGTGTCCACTATTTTTTGCTCTGGATGCGCGGAGAGCACCGTAGTTGCGCTTAGAGCCGCTCTAAGGTCTAAGCTGTTGGTGCTGGCGTTCTTTCCCTTTTTGTCGTGCAACCGGAGGGAACGCCAGTCTATTTTTATGCCCTTGTGCAGTTGACTGCTTTCAGCGGGCTAGAGGTCACATCATAAGATGTTGGCCCACTGACCGGTAGGTATGTTCGCAGGCGGGCGTACAATGAAAGTACGTGCGCCCGGCCGGCGGCACCTACGAATTCCGCGAGAAACGACACCACAACGCCGTGTTCTCCCCACCGCCCTTCCCCTTTTCAGCATCTGCTGGGGCGAGTATCGCTGATGACCGACCGACCCGTCCGACGCCGCATCCACTGTAACGAGGAGAAATCTCATGGCATATCAGCCGACCATCCTAAACGGTGAAACTGTTTTCCGTAACGAAGTTTTTCAGACCGGACTCATGTCCCAGCTGCTGGACGGCATCTACGATGGTGAGATGACCATCGGTGAGCTCCTGAGCCACGGCAACTTCGGTGTGGGTACCTTCAACGGCCTCGACGGCGAAATGGTCGTCCTCGACGGCGTCTGCTACCAGGTGCGTCACGACGGCTCCGTATCCCTGCCCGACCTGCGCCAGCAGACCCCCTACGCCGTGGTCACCAACTTCGTGCCCATGATTAAGCGCGAACTGCCGCTGAACCTGCTGCGTAAGTCTGCCTCGCAGATTCTGGATGACTTCACCGTCTCCAAGAACTACATGTACGCCATCAAGATTTACGGCGAGTTCGAATGGGTCCGCACCCGCACCGTCATCAAGCAGGAGAAGCCCTACCCGAAGATGGTTGCGGCCACCGAGAATGAGGACATTGTCCAGTTCGATAACGTGACCGGCACGATTGTTGGCTTCCGCACCCCGATCTACGAGCAGGGCATCTCGGTGCCCGGCTGCCACGCCCACTTTATCGATGATGAGCGCGTTCAGGGCGGCCACGTGGTCGACTTCAAGCTGCGCTCGGCAAAGGTCGAGATTTGCCCCGGTACCGGTCTGCAGCTGCACCTGCCGCTGACCCCCGAGTTCTCCTCCGCTAACCTCTCTCCCGAGGACCTGGCTGAGCAGATCTCCAAGGCTGAAAAGCACTAAGTTTCTTTCCCACCGGGATACAGCAACGGGCTATATTACCGAAGGAGCCGCCCTCTACTGTTCTGTAGAGGGCGGCTCCTTCGTGTTTATACGCGCTGTAAAGGGCGCTTACGCCTCCGGCACGAACTCACCGTGGCCGCGCTCGCGCAGGGCGGCACGCACCTTCTCAGCGGCCGCATCCAGCTCTTCGGCGGTAGCATCCTTCTTCGCGTTAGCGGGATCGTAATCAGCCATGCCGTCAGCCGGGAACAGGTGGATGTGGGTGTGCGGAACGTCGAAGCCCGCAATCATCAGAGCCACACGGTCTTTATCAAACGCCTGATCCAGGGCACCAGAAATCTTGTGCGCCACAGCGAACAGGTGCGCCGCCAGTTCAGCCGGCAGGTCGGGCCAACGGTCAATCTCAGCGCGGGGAACGAGCAGCAGGTGACCTTCTGACAGAGGCATGATGTCCATGAACGCCACGCACTGGTCGTCCTTCCAGACGAAGCGGCCGGGAATCTCGCCCTCAATAATCTTGGTAAAAATCGTGCTCACAATACTCTCCTTCATGCGCCGTCATCGGCGCGTTTGAAGCTCAACGGTCAGGCTTACGCCTCAACCTCAATACTCTCACCGGGGTTCAGGTGCTTCAGCTCAGTGCCGTACTTCGCACCGAAGTTCGTCACCAGGCCTTCAATAATGCCGGTGCCATTCTGATTAATCATGCCGTTGTGAATCGGAACCACACGCTGCGCGCCGGTCGCAATCACAAAATCGATGACTTCCTGAACCTTCGACCAGGGGGCGTGAATCGGCACCAGGACGGTATTTGCACGCACGCGGTGAGGAACCACCAGCGAGTCACCCGGGTGGTACACGGCACCGTTAATCAGGTAACCAACGTTAGCGATGGTCTGAATCAGCGGGTGAATCAGGGCGTGCTGACCGCCGTAGGTCTTCACCTCAAAACCGGGGATGCTGAACTCAGAATCAGAGGAAACAACGGTAACCTCGGCAGCAGGCACAGCCTCCTTGATGACCTGGGCTACAGCCTCGGGAGCCCAAATCTTCAACGGGTTCTGCGACTCGGCGCGCTGAGCAATCAGCGGCAGCACCGACGGGCCATCAAAATGGTCCGGATGTGCGTGAGTCACGAACAGGTAATCGGCGCCTTCCAGCGCGGTGGCGTGTTCGCCTTCTGCGGCAAAGTTACCGGGGTCAAGAACGAGGGTGCGCCCCTCATTTTCAAGGCGGATACATGAGTGGGTGTACTTCGTCATTTTCATAGTTTTAGTCTACCGCGAACCTCCACACCCGCCCCGAGGCGGCTTCAACTTTTGAGATAAAGCGCAAATCAACCACCTTTTGAACGCCTCTAGTGTAAAGTCGTAAGACAAGATCGACCACACAATGGGGCGGAAATCCGCTCCGAAAGGTTCAGCAATGGACACTCATATTCCCGTACGGAGAATTACGAAGCCCGCCGAAGCCCGAAATACCCGCCAGCGTCGCATCATCAAGGCGACCATGGAAGAGCTCGGCGATTTCATCTCAGCACAGGATCTGCACCTGACCCTCGCGAACCGCAAGGAACAGGTCTCTCTCGCAACTACCTACCGTGTACTGCAGTCGCTGGCTAACGCCGGCGAGCTCGACTCGGTCAAGGGCATTGAAGGTGAGACCCTGTACCGCCACTGCCAGGTGAAAGATCACCACCACCACCTGCTCTGCCGCCGATGCGGCACCGCCATTGAGCTGGAAGCACCCGCCCTCGAGGACTGGGCACTGGCGATGGGCAAGCAGCACGGCTTCTCGGAGCTGGAGCACGTGGTAGAAGTGACCGGCTACTGCCCGGACTGCACTTTAGCACGTCGCGAGGAAGAAGCGCAGGGCGGCACTGCACGCTAACGTTGCAGGCCAAGCCGCAACCTCTAAGCCCCTCATCTGAGGAGCTATCCCCCATCGAGGGAAAACCTTCTCAACGAAGGAAACGGCGCCTTCAAGATCTTTGACGCCGCTACAGCACGACACACAGGGCATCTGAACAAGGCAACGCCACACAGACTAAGCCCACGCCGCACCGGGAGAAACCCCTTTTCACAGCGGCATCCACATGCACGACAACGAAAGAGCCCCACCTCATTCCCGAGGTGGGGCTCTTTCTATAGGTCCTATGCCTTCTCAGTCAGCTGACGGCCCGACGCGCTATGGCGACGCTTCACGCCACCAATCACACGGCACACCACATAAATCAGGAAGGAAATACTGGTCACGTAGGGGCTAATCGGCAGCGAACCAGCAAGAGCCAGCAGAATACCGCCCACGATGGACGCCTCCGCGAACAGCACCGACAGGATTAGGGTGCGCACCGGAGATGCCGTCACCTGCATCGCCGCAGCCGCCGGAGTAATCAGCAGCGCCAGCACCAGCAGCGAACCGACCACCTGCACCGACAGCGCCACAGCAATACCCAGAATCACCATGAACACCAGGGACAGGAAGCGCATCGGCACACCCTTAGCGCGAGCGACCTCCGGGTCCAGGGAGGCGAAGCTCAGCGGGCGCCACACCATCACCAGCAGGGAAATAATAACCACCGCACCAATAATCATGGTGTGCAGCTGGTCGGCATCCACGGACACGATCTGACCGGTCAGCAGACCGAACTTATTCGCGCTACGGCCCTGGTACAGGGAGAGGAAGAGAATACCCAAGCCCAAGCCGAACGGCATGAGCGCACCAATCACCGAGTTCGAATTGCTCGCCTTAGAGCCCAGAAAGGCAATCAGCAGAGCCGAGGCAATCGAACCGACCATGGAGCCGGTCACCACGTCATAGCCGAGCAACAGGGCAAGGGCTGCACCCGCGAAAGACATTTCAGAGACGCCGTGCACCGCAAAGGCGTGGTCGCGCATCATCACGAAAATACCGACGAAACCACCGATAAGGCCCAGAACAGCGCCAGCAAAAATGGAGTTCTGCAGCATCTGCAGCAGCTCACCATAGCGGTCAAAGACGAAGATACGGGAGAGCAAATCATTCTGTGCGGCGGCAACCGGTGCCAGAGCGGGGAGGGAAGCAAGAATGGTCATCGAGTGGTTCCTCCCGGAAGGTGTAGGGTGCGCTGCGGTTCAGAAAGACCAGACTTCAGGTGGGAGCCGTGAATGTTCTGGTCGGTGCCCTCAATATGGCAGTGGTCGCTGGCGTGAGTCTCGCCCACCACCACGTAACGACCATTAGACTTGAGCACGCTCACCGGGGTTCCGTACAGGGAGGTGAGAGTCTCGCTGGTCATGACCTCTTCCACCGAACCGACCGTGAAACGGCCATTCGCCAGGTAAAGAACGCGATCCACATGCTCAATGATGGGGTTGATTTCGTGGGTCACGAACACCACCGCCACGCCGCGTTCACGGTTGAACCGGTGAATCAGCTCAGCCACCGCGTACTGGTGGTTGAGGTCCAGGGAGAGTAGCGCCTCGTCAGCCAGCAGAATCTTCGGGTCGTTCGCGAGCGCCTGAGCGATACGCAGGCGCTGCTGCTCACCGCCGGAGAGAAGGCCCACCGGCACGTTCGCGTACTCGGTTGCGCCGACGGCTTCGAGGAGCTCGTCCACCTTGGCGCGGTATTTGCGGCCGTGCAGGCGGATGCCCCAGCGGTGCCCGTCCACGCCAAGTCCCACCAGGTCGCGGGCGCGCATCGGGGTGGAGGTGGGGATGGACTTCTGCTGCGGTACGTAGCCGACGCCGGCGTTGCCTAGGCGTGCGGGCTTGCCGAGCACAGAGATGTCGCCGGCGTTGAGTCCGGTCAGGCCGAGAACGACTTTGAGGAAGGTGGACTTGCCGGAGCCGTTGGGTCCGAGCACGGCGAAGTATTCGCCCGCGCCGATGTCGAGGGTTAGATCTTTCCAGAGGGTGCGGGCCCCGAAAGCGAGGCTACCCCCGCGAATGGAAATCGCGGGGGTGGCACCGTTATTGTTGTCAGTCACTTAGGAGAGCGCCTTTTCGAGGTTGCTGACGTTGGTCTTCATCCATGCCAGGTAGTTGGTGTTTTCCGGCAGGGTTTCGGTGAAGGATACGTAGTTCACCGAGGCGTCCTTAGCTGCCTGCAGCACCTCGTTGGTCTGGGAGGTGGAGGTCTGCTCGTTGTAGGCGAGCAGCTGGACCTTCTTCTCGGTGACCATGTCCTTGGTTTCCTTCAGGACGAGGGCGGGGACGTCGTTGCCGGCTTCGGCTGCCTCAGCGAATTCGCTGGGGGTTGCGTTCTCTGCGCCGGTGGAGGAAATCAGGTAGTCCGGCACGGGCTCGGTGGACAGGTACTTCTTACCTTCACCGGCGATTGCCTTGGCGGTGGTGTCCAGTGCGTCCAGTTCCTTGGAGAAGGTGGATGCGTTGGTGCGGAACGCCTCAGCGTGTGCGGAGTCGAGGCCTGCGAGCTCTTCAGCAATCTGCTGGGCGACCTTCTTCATGGTTTCGAAGTCGTACCAGAGGTGCTCGTTGAACTCGTGTGCGTGGGCGTGGTCGCCGCCGTCTTCGTGGTGTTCGCCGCCGCGGTGGTCCTCGACCAGGTGGGTGTATTCGGCGTCGGTGAGCTTGCCGCTGACCTTGACCGCGTTCACGATCTTCTGGGAGGTGTTGTCCTTGCCGGCGAGGTCTTCGAGGAACAGGTCGTAGCCTGCGCCGTTGATGACGATCAGGGATGCGTCCTTTGCCTTGAGGCGGTCGGCGCTGGTGGCTTCGTAGGAGTGGGGGTCGGTGCTGGTGGAGGTGATGAGCGCGGTGACCTCGATGTAGTCGCCGCCGACCTGCTTGGCGATGTCTGCGTAGACGTCGGTGGATGCGACGACCTTCACCTTGCCGTTGTTGGAGCCAGCCGAGGAGGACGAACCGGATGAGGTGCTGTTCTCGGTTGCGCAGCCTGCCAGCAGCAGGGAGGACGCGGCGAGTGAGCCCATTGCGGTGAGGAAGTGCTTGCGGGTGATCTTCGGGTGCGACATGAGGGCTCTCTTTCGGTTCGTTCTAGTCTGTAGGTTCCTTAACTACATCATGCGCACACCCGTATAAACAACTCTTTATTGGTGTCATTTGGGTGCTGTTAGGCAACCCTTTTCCCTGTCAGTAGCTTATGCAACAGGGAAAGTTAGCTCAGCCTACTGCGCTCCCCCGCAGCCGCTTCATCCAGCCGCTTCATCCCGCCGTCTGAGAGTGCCCCTTGGGTGCATCCATAAGCCGTTTCTGACCGCAAAACAGCCCGCCCCGCGCCCTCCTTGACGAGGGCACCGGGCGGGCTGTGTGTTCAAGATTTCCCTGTTTTATTCGGGGTATCTCACGATGCGGCTACTGAGCTTATTACTGGGCTTCGCGTGCCTGCTGTCGGCGTACACGCTCACGCACCGCGTCCTGGGTGGTGTCGTTGATTTCGCCGACGAGCTCCTCCAGCACGTCTTCGAGGAAGACCACGCCGAGGGTTACGCCGTGCTCATCCATAACCTGCGCGATATGGGTTCGGCTGCGCTGCATGGAGGCGAGCGCATCGTCAATATCGGTGGTCGGGGTGAGCGTATCCAGGGAGCGCAGCTTGTACCAGGGGAAGGGCTCCTCGAACCGCTCGGGGGCGATGGCGAGGGCGTCCTTCACGTGCAGGTAGCCCATGTAGGTTCCGTCGCTGTCGGTAATGACGAAGCGGGAGTAGCCGCTGCGTGCCACGGCGCGTTCCAGTTCGGCGGGGGTGCTGCCGAAGGGCAGGGTGACGAGCTTATCGCCGGGCACCATGATTTCGTAGACGTCCTTCTCGGTGAATTCGAGGGCGCTTTCAATCACGCCGGCGTCGTCTTCCACGGTGCCTTCCGCGGTTGAGGTTGCCACGATGGTCTGCAGCTCGCCCAGGGTGAAGGTGGAGGCGACCTCATCCTTCGCTTCGACCTTCATGAGCGCCAGCAGCTTATTGGACAGGTTGTTCAGCAGGGCGACCACGGGGGCGAAAATCTTGGAGAAGGTCACCAGGGTCGGCACAATCCAGAGAGCCACACCGCGGGCCGCGAGGGTCACGGCGGCGTTCTTGGGAACCATCTCGCCAAAGATCACATGCAGGTAGGTGACCAGGATTAGGGTGATGCCGAAGGCGAGCACGTCCACGATGGCGTGGGGCAGGCCGACCAGGTGCAGGGGCACTTCCAGCAGGTGGTGCAGCGCCGGCTCTGAGACGTTCAGAATCAGCAGCGAGCAGATGGTGATGCCCAGCTGGCAGGTGGCGAGCATGAGCGAGACGTTCTCTAGGGCGTAGATGACGGTCTGCGCTCGCTTGTTGCCTTCTTCGGCGAGCGGGTCGATTTGCGCTCGTCGGGTGGACATGATGGCGAATTCACCGGCGACGAAGAAGGCGTTACCGGCGAGCAGGATGACGAGCAGTGCGATGGCTACCCAGTCGTTCATGCGTTGCCTCCCTTCTCGGTCTGTTCCTGTGCGCTAGGTGCGGGGGTGAATCGGATGCGGTCGACGCGGCGGCCTTCGAGGGTGTCGACGCGCAGGGTACCGCCGGATACGGGGACGCTGTCGCCGACTTCGGGGATGCGGCCGAGTCGTTCCATCATGAAGCCGCCGACGGTTTCGTATTCGGGGCTTTCCTCAACCTCGAGTCCGGGGATGAGGGCGTTGATTTCGTCGGGGCGGCGCAGGCCGGAGAACACCCAGTCGCCGTTGCCGTAGCGCAGGGGGCGTTCGGTGCGGCCGCGGTCGTGTTCGTCGGAGACTTCGCCGACGATTTCTTCGACGAGGTCTTCGAGGGTTGCGATGCCTGCGGTTCCGCCGTATTCGTCGAGGACCACGGCGAGCTGCAGGGCGCCCTGGCGCAGCTGGGTGAGCAGCGCGTCCAGGTGCAGGGTTTCGGGGACCTGCAGCACGTCTTCTGCGAGGGCTCCGGCTTCGAGGGTTTCGCGTACCTCCGGGGGCACGCCGACGGCCTTCTTCACGTGCACGACGCCCACGATGTTGTCGTGGTCGCCTTTGTAGAGCGGGAATCGGGAGTGGCCGGTGGAGCGCGCCAGTTCGATGACCTCGGTGACGGGCGCGGTGTCTTCAAGCATGGCGACCTGGCCGCGCGGGGTCATCACTTCGGAAGCGGTCAGCTCGGAGAAGCGCAGGGTGCGGTCCACGAAGCGTGCCGCGTCGGAGTCGAGGGTGCCTTCTTCTGCGGAGCGGCGCACCATGGAGGAGAGCTCTTCGGGGGTGCGTGCCGCGGAGAGTTCTTCTTTGGCTTCCATACCGAAGCGTCCGAGAATCCAGTTGGCGGAGCCGTTCATGACGCGCACGAGCGGGGACATGACGCGGGTGAAGGCGAGCTGTGCGGGGGCGACTCGGCGCGCCACGTCGTAGGGTTCGGCAATGGCGAGGCCCTTGGGGAGCAGTTCGCCGACGACCATGGAGAGCAGGGTTGCGATGAGCATCGCTAGCACCAGGGTGAGCACGTCGGTCACGCTGGTGGGCAGACCCAGGCTGTTGATGGCGCCGGTGGTGAGCGCCTTGATGGCGGCATCGAGGGTGTAACCGGTCAGCAGCGTGGTGATGGTGATGCCAATCTGGCAGCTGGATAGCTGAGTGGAGAGCGTCTTGAGGCAGCGCAGGACGGCGTCGGCGGCTTTATCGCCGGAGTCCTTTGCCTGCTGCACGGTGGCGGTTTCGAGCGCCACGAGGGAGAACTCTACGGCAACGAAGAAGCCCGTTCCCAGGATGAGGAGTAGGCCGATGAGCAGGAGGATTAGATCCACTCAGCCACCGCCTCCATCGACTGGTGTGCGGTGCCTTGGTTCTGGTGAAGCACTACCGCGCGGGAGGTGTCCAGATGCTGGGCACTCGAAAGCGGATTGTTTTCACGAGTAGCGGCACGGAACATGCCGGTACGGAACGCCGAGTATTCGGGCAGTATTATGCGTTGACTAGTATTCAGGGTCTTACTCAAAGGGTCATCCATACCCCATATTTTAGCGAAGGTTTCGCCCTTATCCCCCGTCTTAGGTGCCCTCTCACAGGCACACGCGTGGGCTGCGTGCACCCTCAACACCGTTTGAACTGCGTACAGTGAAAAATTGCATTGCGGATATGGCGCGATGAGCTGGAAAGTTCACCGTGATTCTCTTTACACTTATACATAGGAGCATGAGTGTGCCGCCATGCAAGCGGATGAACCCCGACGTTCACGGCACGCTAGGCAGGTTGGTACGGTGCACACCCCGCACACACAACAGCCACCAAAGGCGATGCGCACATGCTCAGCGTGATGATTCGCCCCTCGAAGACGCGGGTCGTCTATGCCGGGGAGAGTCCCGGACGCGACGGATAAATTCACACTAATTGGAAGAGGCGTTTAACGTGCCAAATCTGCCAGAACATCTGGTGCCTGAGGAATTTGCCGGTAACGAATGGTTCGTTGAAGAACAGTACGAGCGTTACCAGAAGGACAAGAACCTCGTGGACCCTTCATGGTGGCCCATTTTTGAGACCATCGACAAGGCGCTGGGAGGCGCCGGTACCGCTAGTGCAGCTCCTGTTGCGGCACCCGCCGCACCGGCTGCACCTACCGCACCTGTAGCAACTCCCGCCCCCGCGGCACCGAAGCCTGCGGCTGCGCCTGCTAACCCCACCCCTCCCGCTGCTACCAAGAAGGCTGAAACTGTGGAACCTGCTGAAGACAAGATTGTCCCCCTCCGCGGCCCTGCTAAGGCAGTCGTCACGACCATGGAAGAGTCGCTGACTGTCCCCACCGCAACCACCGTTCGTGCGGTCCCCGCAAAGCTGCTCATTGAGAACCGCGCAGCGATTAACAACTACCTGGCAAGCACCCGCGGCGGCAAGGTCTCCTTCACCCACCTGATTGGTTACGCAGTAATTCGCGCAGTGGCAGCGATGCCCTCGATGAACGTGACCTACGGCGTGGACGAGAAGGGCAAGCCCGTTGCAATCCACAACGCGCACGTGAACTTTGGTCTGGCTATTGACCTGCCCCGCCCCGATGGTTCCCGCAACCTGGTCGTTCCGAACCTCAAGGGTGCTGAGCAGCTGAGCTTCCGCGAGTTCTGGGATGCGTACAACGACATCGTTAAGCGTGGCCGTAACGGCGCGCTGACCATTGAGGACTTCCGCGGCACCACTGTTTCGCTGACCAACCCCGGTGGTATTGGTACCGTCCACTCGGTGCCCCGCCTCTCCAAGGGCCAGGCAGCGATTATCGGTGTGGGTGCGCTGGAGTACCCGGCTGAGTTCCGCGGCCTGTCCGAGAAGCTCATCACCCAGCAGGGCCTGTCCAAGATCATCACCCTGACCAGCACCTACGACCACCGTGTCATTCAGGGTGCAGGTTCCGGTGAGTTCCTGAAGCTGGTTGAGCACTACCTGCTCGGCGGCGACGACTTCTACGACGCTATCTTCCGCGACCTGAAGGTTCCTTTCGAGCCGGTTCGTTGGGCACGCGACAACCACGTCGATGACGCTCACGAGATTTCGAAGGTTGCACGTATTCAGCAGCTGATTCACGCGTACCGCGTGCACGGCCACCTGACCGCAGCAACCAACCCCGTTGGTTACAAGATGCGTTCGCACCCGGACCTGAAGCTGGAGAACTACGGCCTGACCCTGTGGGATCTGGACCGCGTCTACCCGACCGGTGGCTTCGGCGGTGCCGAGCGTCTGCCGCTGCGCACCATCCTGGAGCGCCTGCACGAGGCTTACTCCGGCTCCCTGTCCGTTGAGTACATGTACTCTGAGGACCCCGAGGTTCGTGCATGGTTCCAGGAGCGCCTGGAGCGCGGCGTTGCTAAGCCCACCCGCGAGGAGCAGCTCCGTGTTCTCTCCAAGCTGGTTGAGGCTGAGGCATTCGAGAACTTCCTGCAGACCAAGTACCTGGGTCAGAAGCGCTTCTCCCTGGAGGGCGGCGAGTCCCTGATTCCGCTGCTGGACGCTGTTCTGGACAAGGCCGCTAACAACGACCTGAAGGGCGTTGCCATTGGTATGGCACACCGCGGTCGCCTGAACGTTCTGACCAACATTGCTGGTAAGTCCTACGCTCAGATTTTCCGTGAGTTCTCCGGCACCGCAGCACCCTACGAGGGTGGCTCCGGTGACGTGAAGTACCACCTCGGTACCGAGGGTGTCTTCACCTCCGATTCCGGTAAGCAGACCCAGGTGTACGTGGCTGCTAACCCCTCGCACCTTGAGGCTGCAAACACCGTGCTCGAGGGTATCGTCCGCGCTAAGCAGGACGTCTACCGCGAGCAGGGCGTTGAGGGCCACCCGGTCCTGCCGATTCTGATTCACGGTGACGCAGCGTTCGCTGGCCAGGGTATCGTCATGGAGACCCTGCAGATGGCTGACCTGAAGGCGTACACCACCGGCGGCACCGTGCACGTTGTGGTGAACAACCAGATTGGCTTCACCACCCTGCCGAACGACGGCCGCACCGCAACCCACGCTACCGACATTGCGCGTATGACTAAGGCTCCGGTCTTCCACGTCAACGCTGATGACCCGGACGCAGTGGTTCGCGCCGCACGCCTGGCATTCGAGTACCGTGAGCGCTTCGGTCGCGACGTTGTCATTGACCTGATTTGCTACCGCCGCCGCGGTCACAACGAGGCTGACGATCCGTCGATGACCCAGCCGAAGATGTACCAGGACATCGACGCTCTGCCTTCGACCCGCACCCTGTACGCACAGGACCTGGTCGGTCGTGGCGATGTCTCTCAGGAAGAGGCAGACGAGGTTCTGGATTCCTACCACTCGAAGCTGGACGCCATCTTCGTCGAGACTCAGTCTTCGGCACCGGCTCCGACTGCTCCGCACGTTTCCGGTCTGGAACTGCCGGCTGCTCAGCAGAACACCGAGGTTGTTCACGCTGGCAAGACCGCCATCTCGCTGGAGACCTTCCAGCACATTGCTGATGCGTTCGGCAAGGCTCCTGAGGGCTTCACCATCCACAAGAAGCTGAAGAAGCTCATGGAACAGCGCGTTGAGATGGGCCGCACCGGCAACGTGAACTGGGGCATGGGCGAACTGCTCGCCTTCGGTTCGCTGCTGATGGAGGGCACCGACGTTCGTATGAGCGGTCAGGATGTTCAGCGCGGTACCTTCGTTCAGCGTCACGCTGTTCTGCACGACCACATCACTGATGAAGAGTGGTCGCCGCTGGAGCACCTCTCTGAGGATCAGGGCAAGTTCCGCATCTACAACTCCTTCCTCTCTGAGTACGGCGTTCTCGGCTTCGAGTACGGCTACTCGGTGGAGCGCCCCGACTCGCTCGTGGTGTGGGAGGCTCAGTTCGGTGACTTCGCGAACGGCGCTCAGACCATCATTGACGAGTTCGTGTCCTCCTCCGAGCAGAAGTGGGGTCAGCGCTCCTCGCTGGTCATGCTGCTTCCTCACGGCTACGAGGGTCAGGGTCCTGACCACTCCTCGGCTCGTGTTGAGCGTTACCTGCAGCTCTGCGCTGAGAACAACATGACTGTTGCATGCCCCTCGACCCCGGCTTCGCATTTCCACCTGCTGCGTCGCCACTCTCAGCACCGTCCGTACAAGCCGCTCGTGGTCATCAGCCCCAAGCAGCTGCTGCGTCTGAAGGCTGCTGCGTCCTCCATCGAGGACTTCACCGAGGGTTCGTTCCAGCCGGTGATTGGTGACCGTTCGGGTATTAACCCGGCTCAGGTTGAGCGTGTGGTCTTCGTGTCCGGTCGTCTCTACTACGATCTGGAAGCTGAGCGCGAGCGCCGCGGCGACACCAAGACCGCTATTGTCTCGGTGGAGCAGCTGTACCCGCTGCCCGAGAGCGAGATTAAGGAGCAGCTGGCTCTGTACTCGAACGCTACCGACGTTGTGTGGGCTCAGGACGAGCCTGCTAACCAGGGTCAGTGGCCGTTCATGGCTGTGAACCTGCTGCCGCTGCTGGACCGCCGTATGCGTCTTGCTTCCCGCCCCGCAGCTGCTTCCCCGGCTGCCGGTACCGGTAAGCTGCACGCAGCTGAGAACGAGGCTCTGCTCAAGCAGGTCTTCGAAGGCTAAGCCTTCTACGGCTAACCGGCTAAGGATTTAGCTGTTCAAAAACCGTCTCCCCGTCAGATGTTTCTGGCGGGGAGACGGTTTTTTAGTCTCGGATGCATACCAGAGAGGGTATTAAGTTCGAAAAGAAGCCGGTAAGCGCTTATCCTAGATATAAAGACTATTACTCACGTGCCTTGCCGCCTCTCACGGCGGGCGCATACTGCAGAAGAAAGAATTCCGTGGAGCAACGCAATATTCGAATTGTGGCAGTCGGCGATGACCTGCTCGCCGGTGTTGGCGATCCCCGTACTCTCGGCTGGTTTGGCCGTGTTATGGCGCGCACCCCGCAGACCACCGCATCCATCGCGGCATATAACCTTGCCGCACCCAATGAAGGTAGCGAGCAGCTGAACGCACGCTGGTTCGAGGAGGCGCGCCGCCGCTTCGTTCCCGGTGCTGATAACCGCCTCATTATTGCTCCGTCGACCTTTGACATTGACTTGGGTCTGACCAGCGCACGTTCGCGTTTGAACCTGGCGAACATTGTGGACATGGCGTCGCAGAACAACATTAAGGTTCTGGTTGTTGGTCCGCCGCCGACCCTGGATGCTGAGCGTAACCGTCGTATCGCCGACCTGTCGGCAGCGTACGCGGATGTGGTGACCCGCCGTAACCACGTGTACGTGGATACTTTCAACCCGCTGCTGCACCACGAGCAGTGGCGCAACGACCTTGCCGCTAATGACGGCCGTCCGGGTCAGTCCGGTTACGGTCTGATGGCGTGGCTGGTCCTGCACCGCGGCTGGTACAACTGGCTGAACATTCCTGAGCACGGCTAAGAGCCCGCTCCCCTAGTCGGACTTGGTCGGAAGAGCGAAAAGACGCGAAGAAAGTTCGTGTTTTTTCGCTCATATCCCGGTTCCAAGATGCAATCATGCCGTTTCTATGAAAAAATAGACGGCGTTGCCCTTATAGCGTGGAGCACCGGTTTCGGTGACCGCCTCTGCTAGGGCAGGTAATAGGGAGCGCGCACCGCGAAGGTGGGGCGTGCATCCATGAACACTATAAGGAGGCTCTGATGAGCAAGCGCGGTCGTAAGCGCAAGGACCGTCGTAAGGGCGGCGCAAACCACGGTAAGCGCCCCAACGCATAAGGTATCTTGCATACACTTTAAAACCCCGGCGTTTCGGATACTATTCGGACCCGGGGTTTTGCTTTACCCGCAGATCCGCTGAGTTATCTGCGGAATAAAGAGAAGAATTCTACGTTATGACAGTGAACGCCTGGCGCGTTCCTGTAGAGGAGAGAACATGGCTGAAACCAACACCGCGGCGGATACCCGCGAGCTGCGCGAACGCTTCACCGCGGACGCTATGCAGTATGTGGATCAGCTCTACGCTGCCGCCCTGCGGATGAGCCGCAACTCTGCCGATGCTGAAGACCTGGTTCAGGAAACCTATATGAAGGCGTTCGCCTCGTACCACCAGTTCACCGAGGGTACGAACCTGAAGGCGTGGCTGTACCGCATCCTGACGAATACGTACATCAATCTGTACCGTAAGCGTCAGCGTGAGCCGCAACAGTCTCAGGGTGAGACGGTGGAGGATTGGCAGCTGGCTCAGGCCGGTGAGCATGATGCGGTGGGTCTGCGTTCTGCCGAGGCGGAGGCGCTGAGCGCCCTGCCGAGCACGGAGGTTCGTGAGGCTCTGAATGAGCTGTCTGAGGATTTCCGCATGGTGGTGTACTACTCCGATGTGGAGGGTTTCGCGTACAAGGATATTGCGGAGATTCTGGATATCCCTCTGGGCACGGTGATGTCTCGTCTGCATCGTGGCCGCCGTATTCTGCGTGAGAAGCTGCTCGATTATGCGCGTGAGAACGGTCTGCGCCCGTCGACCATCGCGAAGGTAGAGGCGAAGGCTGAGGCGAAGGCGAGCGCTAAGGCGCAGTCGGCAAAGGCAGCCAAGGGCACTAAGGCAGCCAAGGACGTCAAGTCCCCGCCGGCAGGCTCTCCTCCCGAGGCGCCTGCGGCTTCTTAGCTTCGCTCTTCTACACGTGAGTTAGCCCCAGAGCCTGAGGCTACACTCCCCTAACGCTTTATACCTTCCGTGTGAAAGGAACCCCGATGTCAACCACAGACAAGAATTCTTCCATCCCCGAATCGCCTGCGGCTTCCGAACCTCTGGAGGATTGCGGCGGCATGCCCTGCTCTGCGACCCTCAAGCACCTCTACGAATTCCTCGATAGGGAGCTGAGCCCCGAGCAGCTGCGCACGATTCAGGAGCATCTGAATGCCTGCCCCGAGTGCGCGGATGTGAAGGACTTTGAACTGATGATTCGTGAGAAGATGCGTTCTTCGTGCGCTCAGCAGGCGCCCGAGCAGCTAAAGGCGCGTCTGCTGCAGGATGTGCAGAAGTTCTGCGCCGAGGCTAACCTCTAAGCTGTCCCAAGCTCTTGCCACGCTGGGGTACAGACATCCGACGATGAGTGAAGGCGGTGCACCAATGACGGTGCGCCGCCTTTCTGCATGTTGCGTTGGTTAGCGCTGTCTGGTTCACGCCGCTTATCTCATGGCTAGAGTCCTCGGCGGCTCGCAAACCCTCAACCGGTAGAATAGGGGTAGACGTCAACCGGCGCAGCGTCTCTGAGTCTGCGCCCTCCCCATGATTTGAACCAGAAGAGGATGTATGAGCGACGTAGCAGTGCAGCTTTCCCCCGGTGATTGGCCCGCTCCCCTGGCACCCGCCTCCAGCGAAGCCGCTGGCAAGAACGCGCTGGTGCATATTCCGGGTTCTAAGTCGCTCACAAACCGCTACCTGCTGCTTGCCGCTCTGGCTGATTCGCCGTCGTATTTGCGTGCGCCCCTGCATTCGCGTGATTCGGCGCTGATGATTGAGGCTCTGCGTCAGCTGGGTGCGGGCGTTGAGCTGGTGCCGACCGATTCGCCGTTCGGTCCGGATGTGAAGGTCACTCCCCTAAGCTTCGTGGAAGCTGAGCCGCGTGCTGTGTCGATTGAGTGCGGTCTTGCCGGTACCGTGATGCGTTTTGTCCCCGCCCTGGCGGCGCTGCTGCCGGGTGAGTTCGCCTTTGATGGTGACCCGCATGCCCGTCAGCGTCCGATGGGCCCGGTTCTGGAGGGTCTGCGTCAGCTGGGTGTGCAGGTGGATTGTGAGCAGGGCGAGAACGCTCTGCCGTTCGTGTTGCGTTCCCCCGGTCTGGCGAGCGCTGAGGGTGTCTCTGAGGCGCCCGTGGTTCGTATTGATGCCTCTACTTCTTCTCAGTTCGTTTCGGCTCTGCTGCTGATGGCGCCTCGCCTGCCGCAGGGCATGGTGCTGGTGCATGAGGGCTCTTCGGTGCCGTCCATCCCGCACATTCAGATGACCGTGGAGGCGCTGCGCCAGATGGGTATCCGGGTGCAGGAACACTACCCGAACCAAGGCAACGAAGCAGAGGGCGGCGAGTACCGCTGGACGGTTCATCCCGGTTCCTTCCCCGGCTTTGAGATGACCATTGAGCCGGACCTGTCGAACGCCGGTCCGTTCCTTGCCGCCGCCGTGGTTACCGGCGAGTCTGTAACTATTCCTTACTGGCCTGCCCCCGCGGCTGATTCGTCGGCGGGTACGACCCAGGTGGGCGATATGTGGCGTGAGCTTCTGCCCGCACTTGGCGCCCAGGTGAGCTACGCTGAGGGCCGTCTGACCGTGACCGGCCCCCGTGAGCTTCCCGAGGGCGATTTCTCCTTTGACCTGTCTGCCGGTGGCGAGCTGGCGCCGACCATGGCTGCCGCCTGCGCCTTCGTGAAGGGCCGCGTTGAGCTGACCGGTATTGCGCATCTGCGCGGTCATGAGACGGACCGCCTCGCAGCGCTCGCCGCCGAGATTAACCGTCTGGGAGGTAGCGCCCACGACACCGCCGATTCGCTGGTGATTGAGGCGCCCATCCCCGCTGACGCTGAGGCTGAGCAGGTTCTGGCGCGCACCTACGACGATCACCGCATGGCAACCTTCGCGGCGATTATTGGTCTGCGCCGCGGCAACGTGGTGGTGCAGAACGTTGCCACCGTCGCGAAGACCATGCCCGAATTTACCGCAATGTGGGAGGACATGCTGGCGCAGTGGCAGACCGGCGCCTCCACCGCTGATGCTACCGCCGACCAGGAGGTCTTCTAAATGGGTTCTTCCCGCATGAACGTGCGCGATTTCTCCGAATGGGACGAGTCGGATGTGCGCGTGCGCCCGAACAAGAAGGGCTCCCGCCCCCGCACGAAGGACCGCCCGACCTTCAAAGAAGCGATTCGTGGCAGGGTCATTACGGTGGACCGCGGCCGCTGGTCGGTCGTCGTTGATGAGGGTACCGAGAAGGAGCGTACCCTCATTGCGGCGCGTGCTAAGGAGCTGCGCCGCACCGCGATTGTAACCGGCGACTTTGTGGACCTGGTAGGTGACACCTCCGGTGCGAAGGATACCCTGGCGCGCATTGTGCGTCTGGGTGAGCGCACCTCGATTCTGCGCCGTAGTGCCGATGACACCGACCCGTCGGAGCGCGTGGTCGTGGCAAATGCTCAGCAGCTGGTGATTGTGGTTGCTGCGGCGAACCCGGAGCCGCGCACCGGCTTCATTGACCGTGCCGTGGTGGCTGCGTTTGACGCCGGGATTGAGCCGATCCTGTGCATTACGAAGACCGATGTGCGGTACCCGCAGAACCTGCTGGATTACTATGCGGCGAGCGGTTTGAAGATTGTGCTGTCTTCGTCTTCGGATGGTTTGGCGCCGAGTCAGGAGGGCGCTGCCGGTTTGGAGTCGGCACCGGTTCAGGAGCTTCTGCAGGAGCTGCTGGGCCAGGTGTCGGTGCTTCTGGGCCATTCGGGTGTGGGCAAGTCGACCCTGGTGAATGCGCTGACCGGCTCCGAGCGTGCGACCGGCCACGTGAACGCGGTGACGGGCCGTGGCCGCCACACTTCGTCGTCGGCGTTGGCGTTACGTCCGGTGAATGCGAATGGGGAGCCGATGGAGCCGGGCACCTGGATTATTGATACTCCGGGTATTCGTTCGTTCGGTCTGGCGCATGTGCCCCCGGAGACCGTCGTGGAGGCGTTCGTGGACCTGGCGCCCGGTGCGGCGGATTGCCCGAAGGCGTGTACTCACGCGGCTCAGGCTCCCGAGTGCGGTCTGGAGGCGTACGTTGCCGCCGGTCACGCCGGTGAGAGCGGCCCCGCCCGACTGGAGTCGCTACGTAAGCTGCTGTTGCTGACTCCTGAAGAGGGCGATTCGGAGAAGGAACTGGGCGCTCTCGTCTAGGGTTCTCTGCGGGGTTCTCTGCCCCTCCCGCACACACATTTTTGCTGACTACATCACCGATACTGAAGAAGAGCATTACTATGAGCCGTCCCCAGCAGTACACCGACGATTTGCGTCTTGCGCATATTCTTGCCGATAGCGTCGATCGTGTGAGCGCCATGCGTTTTCGTGACCGCCCGGTCTTCTCCCCCGCTTCTGAGGTGGCAGAGCCCGCGGAGGCGGCACCCGCTGCGGCACCGTTGGCGCCGTGGCAGCAGGCTACTCAGCAGCCTGCAGAACCGCAGGTACAGGAGCAGGAACCTGTCGATTACGCCTCGGGTGTGGCTCAGGAGGTTGAGGAGCTTCTGCGCGCTCAGCTGTCGCGTGTGCGTACTCGTGACGGTATTGCCGGTGAGCATGCCGGCTATAACGGTCAGGCGTCGCGCCAGTGGGTGATTGCGCCGATTGCTGAGCTGGATAATTTTCGCCGCGGCGTGCCGGTGTGGGCGACTCTGATCGCTCTGCTGGATCAGGGTGAGCCGGTGGTGGGCGTGGTGTCTGCACCCGCGCTGGGTCGCCGATGGTGGGCTGCTCGCGGTTCGGGCGCGTACACGGGTAAGTCCTTGGCGCAGGCTACTCGTCTTGAGGTGTCTTCGCTGACTCAGCTGGATCAGCTGTCTGCCGCGTACACCGACCTCGCCTCCTGGAAGGCAGCCTCTGAAGGCGCTGTGGACCGCTCTGGCGAGCTTGTACAGCTTCTGGGCTCAGTGGGTCGTTCCCGCGCGTACGGTTCGTTCTGGGCGGCGTGTATGCTCGCTGAGGGCGCGGTAGATACCGTGGTGGATGCGTCCCTATCGTTCTACGAGGTGGCGGCGCTTCTGCCGCTGATTCGTGAGGCTGGCGGCGTCGCCTCCACTCTGGAGGGCGACCTGCCCGAGCACGCGGGCGTTTCGGTCTCCGGCGTGCACCCGGTGTCCCTGGTGGCAAGTAACACGGCGGCGGTCCAGCAGCAGGTGCTGGAGGCGCTCGCGCCCCGTTCCTAGACTCTCTCCGCGCCTAGCCCCTCCCCCGATGGTGGTAGAAATATAGCGAGGCGGCGGCTTTCCGGTAAGTGGAAAGCCGCCGCCTCGCTATGTATCGCTATGAGAGCAAGCGTTGCCAGTTTTAGGACAGCATGGTGAGGGTGCCGAGCAGACCCAGCAGGCTCAGACCAGAGATGATGTACGCCAGAATGTTGAAGGTCGTCATCTTCGAGGTGTACTTGGTGACGTGACCGGCGTTCACCTTCGCCGAGTAGATGGCAAGCCAAATCGAAACACCGACCGGAATCAGACCCACGAGCAGCAGAGCAATCACCATGATGTTGGGGCTCAGACCGGAGCTATACGCAGAGGAGCTGTAACCGCGGGAGTTGAGCGTTGCTTCAGAGTGGAGTGCCGCGACCTGAACCCACGCGTAGAGGGTCAGCGCCAGGGCACCCAGGGAGGCACCGAACGCGCCGATGGAGTAGAAGTAGCCGGGGCCGCGGAAGTCGCCGGTGGTCTCGCCGTAGGGGCGGCGGTATTCAGCCGGCACGCGGTAGATGTCCGGGATGCGCTGGTAGCTGTCGTCGCGGTCGCGCACGTTAGCGGGTGCCACGCCCAGGGCGGGGCCACCGGGTGCGGCGCCGAGGGGAGCGCCGGGCGCTACGCCCACGGGGGCGCCCACGGGCTGCTGGGAGTTTGCGTTGTTCTGCTCCGGGAAGGAGGGGGCGGGAATCTGGTTTTCCATGGTGTGTCCTTGAAAGGTCGCCATAGCGGCTGCCGCATCGTAGCGGTGGTGCACCTATGAGCGACTTTTTGGGTTGCTCTCGTACATTGCCGGTGAGGTTGAATGAACAGCCAACACCGAACAACGATGTCTACCCTTCGATACTACGGCATAGGGTGCGTTTTCGTCTTCTCTGATGACGTTCTCATTACAATGCGGTCACCTGAGCACCCTCCAAGCCCACGGGTACGCCCTGAGCAGCCCCGAAAATGGGCATAAAAATACCCGGCAGGTGACGCCGTGGGGCGTCCTGCCGGGTGGTAGA
>NZ_CAJZIE010000031.1:0-25022 GCF_916049665.1 uncultured Rothia sp.
CAGTTGGCTATCCAGCCCCACCTGCGTGTTTAATTTTCTAAACCCCCTGCTGTGCCGCAATCAGCGCCTCAAAATGTGCCGCCATGCGCTCCGCGTTCGGTTCCAATCCGGTGAAGAGGCGGAACGCATCCACCGCCTGACCGACCGCCATGTAGCCACCCGTTAGCACCTCGCACCCGGCGGCACGCGCCGCGCGCACCAGCTGCGTCTCCTGTGGCAGGTAGATGACGTCCGCAACCCACAGGCCCTTGCGCAGCACCCCGGCATCCAGTGCCGACTCGCTCAACGGCATGCCCGGATGCACATGCATACCCACCGGGGTTGCATTCACTAAACCTTGAGCTTCCAGTAGAGCTTCAATGAGGTGCTCATCTTCGGTTAGTACCTCGATTCGGGTCTGCGGGAAGAGCCCGCTCAGCTGCTCCGCCAGCCCCTGCGCCTTCGCCGCGTCACGCTCGAAGAGGCTCAGACGGCGCACCCCCAGGCGGCACAGCGCGTACGCCGTGGCGCTACCGGCACCGCCGGCACCCAGCTGCACCACGTGCTCCAGGCGCGCCGGATCCTCCGCAACCTGCGGCAGGCCGCGCTTTAGGCCCGCGATGAACCCCGAATAGTCCGTGTTGTCGCCGTAGAAGGTGCCGTCCTCGCGAATTACCACGCAATTGACCGCGCCCAGGGCGCGTGCCGCATCCGAAAGCTCGTGCAGGTGCTCCATGACGGACTGCTTGCACGGGTGGGTGATGTTGAAAGCGTTAAAACCCAGCAGTGCCGCAGCATCCAGAAGCGCCGGTGCGGAGGCGCCGTCCAGGTTCAGGGCGTCCAGGTCGACGGGGCGGTACAGGTAGCGCACGCCGTGCGCGTCCGCCTCCGCCTCATGCATAGGAGGGGTCAGGGAGGAGGTGATGCCGTCACCAATGAGGCCCACCAGGAAGGATTCAGTACGCAAACTCATAGTTTCACTGTACGTGTCCGCCTCGTAAGATGCACCTACTTTCTTGAACCCGTACCAAATGCGCGCTGGAGTTGGGAAGAAGATAAAAATAATTTCTATGCCCACAAGAGCGATATGTCTGACAGAAACACCTCGAAGGTATAAGCTTGGTATAAGTGCTCGCGCGCCACGGCGCGCACATGAGACCACACAGACACCGTCACAGTGAAGTGATACCGATATTCGGAGGATAGATTGTCAATGACTGACAAGGCTATGGCACACTTCGCTGGCGCCGATGCATGGGTCGAGCAGTATTTCCTGAACAGCCCCGAAGATGAGCGTGAAGAGTTCACCCCGGCAGAGTTAGAGGATTTGGCTCGCACCCACCGTGCGCTGGCTCAAATCCGCCTGCCCAAGACCCCTGTCGTTGCTGCGCGCAACGACGAGTACAACACCACCCTGTACGTCGCGACCGACGACATGCCGCACATTGTCAGCTCCCTGACCGCATGCCTCGCCGCGCACTTTGGTGGTTTCGTTACGATTCTTCACCCCACCTTCCTCGCCGAACGCGGTCCGGATGGTAACCTCCTGAGCCTGCGCGGCACCGGCATGCGCGGCAACCTTGCCAGCGGCGATACCGCCACTCTTGGCGTGCCCTCCCTCAAGCTCAGCGATAACGCCCCCGAAGGCACCACGGTCGCTATTGAGTCCTGGATTGCGGTCCGCCTGACCCGCTACCTCACCGAGGAAGATCAGCGCCGCTGCGAGAAGGAAGTTGAACGCGTCCTCGCTGATGTTCGCGCCTGCCACACCGACCTGGACGCCATGGTCACCCGCGTTTTCGACCTGGCGCAGTCCATGTACGACCTGCGCGGCGCAACCCTGGGCCACGGTGAGGAATCCTACGCCGCTAACCCGCGCGGCGTGGAGCCTGCCTCCCGTGTGGAGGTGGCACAGGACTTCCTGCGCTGGCTCACCCGCGGCAACTTCGTGTTCATGGGTGTGAAGGAGCGCGTGCTGGACGGCACCTCCGGCACTATTTCCCTGGTGGACCGCCCCGGTTCGGCGCTCGGTATTCTGCGCACCACGGAGGGTAAGAGCCGCATCCCGCTCTCGGGTGAGACCCTGGAGCGTGCCCTGTTCCCGCGCCCGGTGTACATCACGAAGGCTAATTCCCGCTCCACTGTCGCGCGTAACGACTACCTGGATTACGTTGGTGTGCGCCGTTTCGATTTGAACGGCCGCGTGATTGGTGAGTACGTGATTCTGGGTCTGTTCACCCGCCAGGCGTACGCGCTGCCCGCTATTGAGACTCCGCTGGTGCGTGAGCGTATCGCGATGGTGCGTCGCCGCCTCGGCTACCACCCCGGTTCTTACTCTGACAAGGCGCTTTTGGGCGCCCTGGAGGATTACCCGCGCCTGGAACTGCTGCAGGCTTCTGCTGATGAGCTGACCGAGACGTTCGGCGGCATCATGGGCCTGGAGGAGCGCCGCAAGACCCGCCTGTTCTTGCGTGCCGACCGGTTCAACCGGTTCATTACTGCGGTGGTGTACCTGCCTCGGGACCGGTACAGCACGAGCGTGTGTGCCCGCATCCAGCGGGTGTTCCGACAGGAATTTGATTTGAGTGCCATCGACCATGAGGTGTACCTGTCTTCCTCATCGTTGGCGCGTCTATTTTTCCGCATTCGGCTCACGAACCCCAACGATGTGCCGAAGACGGATCATCAAGCTCTCGAAAAGCGACTGCAAGAAGCCGCCCGCTCCTGGGTGGAAGCAACCGCAGCTGCTATTGAGGCATGGAAACCCGGAGCGGAAGGCCGCCGACTCGCATCAGCCTGGGCAGATGCGACTAGTGCAGCCTACCGAGCCGATTACACAGTAGAACAAGCAATCGAGGATATCGTGATTCTTGAATCTCTCTCGGGCCAGAAGCCCGCCGCAATCAAGGTTGAAGCCGGCGAAGCCAACACCACCCGACTGAAGACCTACCTGTCCGCACCTCACACCCTCACCGAGCTTCTGCCGGTTATGCAGAATATGGGCCTGGTCGTTGTTGATCAGAAGCCCTACGAGTTCAAGCCTGAGGATGGCGAAGACTACGGCTACCTCTACGACTTCGGAGTTGAATTCCCCGAGGGCGTGGACGCAAACGCTGTGGCTTCCCTGTACGAGGATGCTCTGAACGCCTACCTGCTCGGTGAGCGCGAGTCCGATACCCTGGACCGCCTGATCCTGGCTGAGGGCCTGACCTGGCAGGAAGTACGCCTGTTCCGTGCCCTGAACCACTACCTGATTCAGCTGGGCCTGGGCTATACCCCGTCCTTCATGTCGAACACCCTGCTCGCAAACCCGACCATCACCAAGCACCTGGTCGAGTTCTTCGAGGTCAGCTTCGACCCGAACAACGGTCTCAACGATGAGCAGCGCAACGCGCGCCGTGAGGAAATCGAAGCAGCACTGGTTGAGGAACTGAACCAGATCCCCACCCTGGACGCTGACCGCTACCTGCGCTCCCTCGGCAAGGTTGTTCGCGCAATCCTGCGCACCAACGCATACCTGGCTGACCGTCCCGCACTCGCATTCAAGGTGGCACCGCAGGAAATCGATTTCGCACCCCTGCCCCGCCCCAAGTTCGAGATTTTCGTCTACTCCCCGCGCGTTGAGGGTGTTCACCTGCGCTTCGGTAGCGTCGCACGTGGTGGCCTGCGCTGGTCCGACCGCCGTGACGACTTCCGCACCGAGGTTCTGGGCCTGGTCAAGGCACAGATGGTGAAGAACGCTGTCATTATCCCCACCGGTGCGAAGGGTGGCTTCTACCCCAAGCAGCTGCCCGACCCCGCAGTGGACCGCGACGCATGGATCACCGAGGGCCGCGAGTCCTACAAGGTCTTCATCGGCTCCCTGCTGGACGTCACCGACAACCTCGCAGTTGGCACTGACGGCACCGAGACCGTTGTTCGCCCCGAGGGTGTTGTTGCACGCGACGCTGACGACTACTACCTAGTGGTTGCAGCGGATAAGGGCACCGCAGCATTCTCCGACACCGCAAACGCAATCAGCCTGGAGCGCGGCTTCTGGCTGGGCGACGCCTTCGCATCCGGCGGCTCCGTCGGCTACGACCACAAGGCAATGGGCATCACCGCACGCGGTGCATGGGAGTCCGTCAAGCGTCACTTCGCTGAGCTCGGCCACGACGCTCAGACCGAAGAGTTCACCGCAGTCGGCATTGGCGACATGTCCGGTGACGTGTTCGGTAACGGTCTGCTCCGCTCCAAGGCAACCCGCCTGGTCGCAGCATTCGACCACCGCGACATCTTCCTGGACCCGAACCCGGACGCAGCCGTCTCCTTCGACGAGCGTCAGCGCCTGTACAACCTGCCCCGTTCCTCCTGGCAGGACTACAACCGCGACCTGATTTCCGCCGGTGGTGGCGTGTACTCTCGCGGTCTGAAGTCCATCGAAATCACCCCCGAGGTGCGCGAGGTACTGGGCCTGGATGAGTCCGTCACCGAGCTGGCACCGACCGAGCTGATTTCCGCAATCCTCAAGGCACCGGTTGACCTGATTTACAACGGTGGTATCGGTACCTACGTGAAGGCCTCCACCGAGACCAACGCACAGGTCGGCGACAAGGCTAACGACGCACTGCGCGTCAACGGTAAGGACCTGCGCGCCAAGATTGTTGGCGAGGGCGGTAACCTCGGCTTCACCCAGCTGGGTCGTATCGAGGCTGCACGCAACGGCGTGGTGCTCAATACTGATGCCATTGACAACTCCGCAGGTGTGGAAACCAGTGACCGCGAGGTCAACATCAAGATCCTGGTGGACCGCCTCGTGGCACGCGGCGAACTGCCCGTTGAAGAGCGTGCTTCCTTCATCGAGTCCCTGCAGGACGAGGTTGGCGGCAAGGTGCTCGAGACCAACGTCGAGCAGAACGTGCTGCTGCAGGGCGAGTTCCACGGTTCCTTCCTGGGCACCAACCTGTACAAGCGCCTCATGCACGACCTGGAAGAGCACGCCGGCCTGAACCGCGCCGTCGAGTTCCTGCCCACCGACGAGGAGCTGGACGAGCGCCTGGAGACCACCGGCGACCGTCTGACCCGCCCCGAGCTGTCCGTCCTGGCTGCGTATGTGAAGATTTACCTCACCCACGCACTGGAGCAGACCGACTTCGCGGACGACCCCTACCTGGAAGGCGTTCTGCGCAACTACTTCCCGGCAGCACTGGTTGAGCGTTTCGGTCAGCACCTGGATTCGCACCCGCTGCGTAAGGAAATCATCTGCACCCGCGTCGCTAACGAGCTGGTCAACATCGGCGGTATCACCTTCGCATACCGCGTGATGGAGGAGTTCAACGTCGGTATCGATTCCGTCGCACGTGCCTTCATCGTCGCTCGCGAGCTCTTCGAGCTGGGCACCGCAGCTAAGCTGCACCGCGAACTGCCCCCGAAGACCCCGCTGGATGCATGGTTCACCGTTCTGCGCGACAACCAGCGCGTTCTGGATCGTGCGGTCCGCTGGTTCATCACCGAGCGTGGCGTGGTTGCTGGTACCAGCATCTCTGAGCTGCTGGAGACTTTCGGTTCCGTCGTCGAGATGCGCCACAACCTGCCCGAGTACCTCTCCGGCACCTCCCGCGAGCGTGTTCGTGCAAAGCGCGACGCAGGCGAGGCATGGGGCCTGCCCGAGGAGCTCATCGTTATCTGGATTCGCGGCTTCGAGGGCTACGCCCTGCTGGATGTTATCCGTTCGGCACGCGACCACGACTTCGAGGCATCTTCGCTGGCACCGGTCTACTTCGCAACCTACGACCGCTTCAAGGTGGACGAACTGCTCGGCCTCATCTCGGACCTGCCCCGCAGCGACCGCTGGGAGATCCTGGCACGTCAGGCACTGCGCGGCAGCCTCTACGAGACCGCTGCAGGTCTGGCACTGTCCGTGGCAGAGGGCGCTAAGGGTGACTTCTCCACCGTGGACGGTGCGCAGAAGGCACTGGCTACCTGGATTGAAGAGCACCCGACCCGCGTGGGCAACATTGACCGCATCCTGAAGGAGATTGGCGAAGCCGCTCTGGACGTCACCGGTCACCCGCGCCTGGCTGTAGTGTCCGTGGCACTGCGTACTCTCTCGAGCGCATCCTAATCAGCTAAGACCCGTTAGGGTCGCCGCTTAGAGCATCCCGGTTCCCTCCCGGTTGGAGGGGCCGGGATGCTTTTGCACGGGGACACTCTGCATAGTGACACTCTGTGTAGGGATACTCTGGGTGGAGACGCCCCCAAAGGTTATTGCACAATGTGCATATTGCTCAGAATGTCACACTCACTAGGCGTTTTGTGTTTTGGCATGATGCACATTATGGGGGTGTGTCCTAAATCCCTTCAAATATCAAGTAGAGGGTTAAAGAAACCAAAGGTTTTAGTTGATATATGCCGTATATTGATTCTCGGCGGCATCAGCGCAAGCCATTGGGACCCGGTACTTCACGGCACGACAAGTATTCCCTCTGGCACGTCACACGGTGCTGTTAAAACACACTGCCCCTAATCTTTCGATTATCGACTGAAAGTCTGCAAGATTGTCTACCAACCACGGTACTGAGGAAAAAAGCAACAGCGCATGGCGCCTCCTCATTAACTTTCTGCTTTACGTCTCTCCGGTCGCACTGCTGACCACCATCTTCCCCATCGTCACCCCGACGATTAACCGGTACAACCTCGATGGTGTGCCCCTGATTCAGGTGATCCTGGCAGCTTCCATTACCGTTCCTTGGCTCAGCCAGGCAGCCTGCCTGCCCCTTTACCGTGCTATCCAGATGGAGCACAAGAAGATTGCGGACGCCCGCGAAGGCCTGCGTATTCACGCTGAAACCCTTGAGCACCAGCTCAAGCGCGCCGAAGCACGCGCCGTACGCGCACGCATGTCCGAGCCGCAGTTCCAGGACATTACCGACCTGACCGCGTTCACCCGCAACTGGCTCTACCTCTTCTTCATGACCATGCCGCTGGTGCTGCTCTTCGCAATTCCGGTCGCCCTCGTCCTTCACTGGAGCCCGACTGCATTCGGTGCGTTCTTCGTCCTGGGCGTTCTTAACATTGCGTTCGCGCAGCTGCTGGTCATTCCGAACCTCGCGAAGAACCGCATCATCTGGTTCATTGCGTGGCTCGGCTACTCTCTTGCCCTGCTCTGCTACCCCATCATCTGGTTCCTGCCGCCGCTGGTTGGTTCGCTCATCCTGCTGGTGAGCCTCGGTAAGGACCTGGTGCACCTGCTGCACTTCGCACGTATTCCGATTAAGGACATTGCGCTCGATGCCCTGCGCGGCTTCTTCACCGGCTCCATCATCTGGGCCGATAAGTACATGCTCTTCCTGGTCACCGGCGGCGAAATCAACGTCGTGGCAATCTACCTGAGCCTGATCCCCTGCGTTATCGCCTACAACTACTTCTTCGTGGTGGAGGCAGACCGCGTCAACGCAAGCATTCAGCACCTGTGGACCATCTTCGACCGCCTGCCCTACAAGGGTGTTCAGGCGGAGTCCTCGAAGGCTCTGCGCGCCTCCAACCGCGCTATCCGCAACTCCCTGCTGATTTACATCGCCAGCGCTATTGTCACCGGCATCCTGATGTTCATCTTCCTGCCGCAGTCCTACCCGCTGGCGCTCTCCGGCCTGGTCGTGGCGTTCCTCTTCGTTGCAGTGGCACTGCTGATCTACCAGATCGAGTACATGACCATGTACGTCACCGTGCAGCTGCTCTCCGCAGCGCACCTGGTGCTGCTCTTCATCTCCTTCATGATCCTGCCCAACGAGACCGGCTACCTGCCCATCATCGTGGGCGAGGCTGTGCTCGCCTTCGCCTGCTACCGCGTCTACCGTCAGGCGTGGGCAGCCCCCGAGTACTCCCTCTTCTGGCGTCGAGCCCTCGCCTGGTAAGAACCGCACGGTCCGCGAAAGATACATACGACAATGACTGAACAGATGTACCGAAACCACTACGCGCCGCTGCAGCTTCCGGCTCCCGGCCCCCACTACAGCGACCCCGAATACCCGGACGTTGACGTCGCCATCATCATGGAATCCACCTACCCCTACCTCAAGGGTGGTGTGTCCGCGGTGGTGCACGATATTGTCTGCGAAAACCCGGATCTGACCTACGGCATCATTCACATCGCCTGGGATAAGAACTCCCCCCACGAAGACCTCTACGGCATGCCCGAGAACGTCAAGTGGGTCAAGGTGCTGTACCTGAGTCTGGAAGTCAACCGCGACGCCTTCGCGGAAGCCTGCGACCCCTCCGCACTGCGCATGAGCTTTGCGGAGCGTCAGGCGCTCACTCAGCGCCTCATGGACGGCTTCAGCGCCCTCATCGCCGGTGACGTGAACCCCCTCTGGAAGCTCTACGACGAGGGCATCAACCCCGCAACCCGCAGCTACAACCTCTTCGGCCTCTTCGGAACCCGCGAGTTCATGCAGGCTATTGCGGGTCTGGGCTTCCTCTCCGAGGTGCCCTTCGGTGAGCTCTTCTGGAAGGTGCGCGACTTCGTCTCCATCCTCTTTGCAATCCTGCACGAGCGGATGCCGCACGCCCGCGTCTACCATGCCCACACCACCGGCTACGCGGCACTCATCGCCGCCGCAGCCGCACGTGACCACGGCACCAGCTTCCTGCTGACCGAGCACAACCTCTACATTCGCGACACCGTGAACACCAAGCTCGAGCGCAACATGGCGAAGCCTGTCACCACCGACTACGCCTTCCTCAACGAGGAGCGCGAGCACCCCGGCCTGGGCCCGGTCACCCTCGACGAGCGTGCCTGGTGTGTCTGGTTCGTTGAGATGGGTCGCTTCTGCTACCCGAGCGCCGACATGGCAACCTACCTGTACCCCAAGGCGCTGGAAGAGGCACGCGGTATTGGCGCACCCATCGACCAGATGAACGAGGGCGAGAAGGACCGCGCAATCATCCTGCCCAACGGTATGCTCATCGAGTCCGTGGCGGAAGCCTACTACGCCCGGCAGGCGGCGCGTGCCCGCATCCTCGCGGAGGGTCGCGGTCACGTGTGGCGCTTCGTGTTCATCGCCCGCGTGGTGCCCATTAAGGGCCTGACCGACCTGATCCGCTCTCTCGCGGTGCTGCGCGATCAGGGTCTGGTGAACTTCCACCTGGACGTGCTCGGCCCCAAGGACCACCTGCCCGAGTACTACGAGCTGTGCCTGCGCACCATCGAAGAGCTCAACATGGGCGAGTACATCACCTTCCACGGCACCGTGAACGTGCGTGCGATGCTCGACCGCTTCGACCTGCTACTCATGCCCAGTTACAATGAGGGTCAGCCGATTGTGGCGCTCGAGGCGATGGCTGCGTCCATCCCGCTGGTCAGCACCGACGTGGGCGGTATGTCCCAGCTCATCGACGATGTGCTGGTCGCCCCCGACGGCCACGAAATCGGTAACTGCGGTATCTTGACCATCCCCGGCGATATTCACGGCTTCGCGGCGGCGCTGCGCACCCTCATGGAGGAGCCCAGCATCTACGAACGCTACTGTGTGAACGCCTACGACCGTATCGTCAGCTTCTTCCAGTTGCGACTGGTCATGGACCGCTACAACACGATCTACCGCGAGCTGGGCAAGCTGCCTCCTCGCGATCCCGAATTCGACCCGGAGTACGATGGCGAATAAACTCAACCGCTTGGGCGGACCCGGCAAGTTTGGTGCCTGGGTCCGCTACGGCGGCAAGCCCATTACCCAGCAGCAGCTCGATTTTGCGGTCAAGAACTACTCTGTCGCAATCTTGCAGCCCTGGGAACTGGACGCGGCACGCTACCTCAAAAAGCGTGCACCTCAAATGGTGGTGCTGGCGTATAAGTGCCTGTCTTCCACCCGCTCCTACGAGCCCGGCCCGATTTATTCCTCGGGTGTGTCTTACCCGCTGGCGCAGTCGATGGCAAACTCCGGTAAGGATTTCTTCGCCCACCGCCTCAACGGCGACCGCATCGAGTGGAAGGGCTACCCCAAGCACTTCCAGATGCAGGTGTGGAACGCCGACTACCGCTGGCACTGGGTGGACGCTGTGGTGCGCGAAATGCGCGACTCACCCTTCGACGGGGTCATGGCGGATAACGATATCGAGAACGACTACTACGACCTGAACCTGCCCATTCAAGGCGTGGAGTCGATGACGAAGATTCGTGAGCACCTGGATTTTCTGGTTGCTTACGCCGGTATTGAGCTGAATAAGATCGGCAAGATTCTGGTGCCCAATATTGCTGAAGCGCGTCTGCGTTGGGGCAAGTGGGAGCGTCACAGCGCCTACGGTGGCGGCTTTGAGGAGGTGTGGCTCGGCTGGGGTCCGAACGATTACCTGACCTCGCCGTATGCCGTGATGCAGGGCCGCGAGATTGCGAACGGCTCGGCGGGCGAGGTGAAGCTGGGTGCTACTTTTGCGGACTTGGGTGGCCGTAGTGCTGCCTCGCAGAAGAAGGTGACGATTCTGCGCACCCCGCTCAGTGACCGCAAGGCTCCGATTACCGGCACGGATGAAAATTTCCTCTACGGTTTGGCGGGCTTCTGGGTGTTCGGTGGAGGCGCCTTCACCGGCATCAGCGCAACCCACCACGACGCCTACGACGAGATTCCACACGCCCCCGAGCTCTCCTACGACCTGGGGGATCCGGTCGGCGGCATTATCGCTCAGAAGACCGCGCAGACCCGTGCATTTACGAACGGCTGGGCGGCACTGAACACCGGCTCAAAGGATGTGACCGTGAAGGTTCCCTCCGGTCTGGTGGATGCGGCGAACCGCCCGGTGCCCTCGAGCTTCACGCTGCGGGCGCATCAGGGTGTGGTGTACCGCCGTAAGGCGTAAATCGCTACTCGCGCGTACCAGGTACCAGCCTGTATAACCTCATAAACAAACCCACCGGCAATATAGCCAAATGGCTATATGTACCGGTGGGTTCGTTATATGTGTGTCAGATGAGCTGGAGTAGCTTACTTAGCGGGGTAGGAGGGCACGTCGTAGCCGCCCATACGCTCCAGAACGCGAATCACCTGGCAGGAGTAACCGAACTCGTTGTCATACCAGACGTAGACAATTGCGGAGTCATCGGTGACCACGGTAGCCAGCGAGTCCACAACACCTGCGGTGCGGGAACCCACGAAGTCGGTGGAAACAGCCTCGGGGGAATCCGAGTAGCCCACCTGGCGGCGCAGCTCGCCGTCGATGGATTCGCGGCGGAACAGCTCGTTCAGTTCCTCAGCGGAACCTGCGGGCTTGGTCAGCTTCACGTTCAGGATTGCCATGGAGACATCCGGGGTGGGAACGCGGATAGCGTTACCGGTCAGCTTGCCTTCCAGCTGCGGCAGAGCCTTAGAAACAGCCTTAGCAGCACCGGTCTCGGTAATGACCATGTTCAGCACAGCGGAGCGACCGCGGCGGTCACCCTTGTGGAAGTTGTCGATCAGGTTCTGGTCGTTGGTGAACGCGTGAACGGTCTCAACGTGGCCGCGCTCAACACCGTATGCGTCATCCAGAACCTTCAGCGCCGGAGTAATCGCGTTGGTGGTGCAGGATGCTGCGGAGAGGATCTTGTCCTCATCGGTGATGACGTTGTCGTTCACGCCGAACACGATGTTCTTCATGTCGCCCTTACCGGGAGCGGTCAGCAGAACACGAGAAATACCGGGGCGGTTCAGGTGCTGCTCGAGGCCCGGAACGTCACGCCAGCGGCCGGTGTTGTCCACCAGCAGGGCGTCGTTGATGCCGTACTCGGTGTAGTCGACAGTGGTCGGGTCGGAGGAGTAGATGAAGCGAACCGGAACACCGTTAGCGATGATGGTGCTGTTCTCCTCGTCCACCTCAATAACGCCCTTGAAGGGGCCGTGAACCGAGTCGCGTTCCAGCAGGGATGCACGCTTGACCAGGTCCTTATCACCGTTCTTGCGCACCACAACAGCGCGCAGGTTCAGACCGGAACCCAGCGGCGAGGAGGAACGCTCCAGCAGAATACGAGCCAGCAGGCGACCAATACGACCGAAGCCGTACAGCACAACGTCCTGCTCCTTCGGCTGGTCACCCTGGTGGTTCACGGAGGAACCCAGCTGCTCGGGCAGCCACATGGACAGCTCGGGGGAGCCCGCCTCGTGGTGTGCCTTGTGCAGAGCAGCGATGTTAATCGAGCATGCGCCCAGGTTCAGCTCAGTCAGAGCACGAACCAGCTCGAGGGAGTGCGCGGGGTTCAGGGGCGCACCATCAATGTGGGATACGAAATCGTGCAGCTTCAGCAGCTCAATGACAGACTTGTTGACCAGGCTGCGGCCGTGAATGCTCAGCACCACGCCGTTCTCGCGGTGCAGCTTACCGATGAGGGGGATCAGCTCCTCTGCGGTAGCCTCACGGTTAACCCAGGTAGCGGTTGCAGTCGTCACGTATGACCTTCTTCCTAACTTCGTCGTTGGAGGGTAGGCGCGACGATGCTGTCGCGTCAATACCGTGCCGGGCGTTAAGACCCGGCGTCGGTTTAAGTCTAACCCGTGCGGACCCCTTCAGAGCCTCAAAATTAGCGATATTGAGGCTAAAAGTCAGAAGAGGCAGAAGGCAGTTTGTGAACCCACACGGTAAGCCAACACAAGCCCTCAGAAGGGAAAGCAAAACCACTTTAAATACCCACAAAAACACACGCCACGAGGGCGCAAACATGAGTAGAATTGAAACCATGTTGACTGTAATCGGTGAAGCACTCGTAGACGTCGTCCACCAGCACGACGGAGAAACCCGCGCCTACCCCGGCGGATCGCCCATGAACGTAGCCGTCGGCGCGCGCCGCCTCGGCCACCCCACCAACTTCGTCGGCCACTACGGCCCCGACACCTACGGCAAGAGCATTGATGCGCACCTGGAAGCATCCCAGGTGACCCTGCCCTTCGAGCACAGTGCCGAGCGCACCTCCGTCGCCCAGGCAACTATCGGTGCCGACGGTGCAGCAGAGTACGAATTCGACATCACCTGGTCCCTCGACTCCGTCGCCGAGAAGCTCACCGAACTGGCACGCACCTCCGATGCAGTGCACACCGGCTCCATCGCCGCCATGCTCGAACCCGGCGCGCACGTGGTCGCCGCAGCCTTCGAAGCCGCCCGCGACAGCGCCCTGCTCAGCTACGACCCGAACTGCCGCCCCACCCTCATCCACAACGTTGACGAGGGCCGCGCATGGGCTGAAAAGTTCGTCTCCCTCTCCACCGTCGTGAAGGCGTCCGACGAGGACCTGCAGTGGCTCTACCCCGAGCGCTCCCTCGACGACACCGCCCGCGCATGGCTCGACCTCGGCGCAGAGCTGATGGTCATCACCCGCGGCGAAGACGGCCCCATCGCCTTCACCAAGAAGTACCCCGAGGGCATCAGCCAGCCCGCACACCGCGTTGAGGTTGCGGACACCGTCGGCGCTGGCGACTCCCTCATGGCGGCGCTCATCGCGGGCCTGCTCGACCGCGGCATTGCCGGTCCCGAGGCGCGCGCTAAGGTTGCCGCACTGACCGCAGAAGACATCGCCGACCTGCTGCGCTTCTCCGCAACCGCAGCCGGCATCACCGTCTCCCGCGCGGGCGCTAACCCGCCCACCCGCGAAGAACTCGACGCCGTACTCAACGGCTAAAAAATTCACGCCTCGCCGGCGGATAGCTCACTCTGTCCGCCGGCGTCGCCATATCCACCCGCACCCCACCGCTGAGGAGCACCATGACCAACATCGGCACCGCGCCCCTGCCCCGTGAACCCTACGCGGGCCTGCCCGAACTGCCCGAATTTACCCTGACCTCCACCGACATTCAGGACGGCGGCACCGCCCCCGAATGGATGCGCTCCGCGCTCTTCGGCATTGCAGGTGGTCAGGACCGCTCCCCTCAGCTGTCCTGGAGCGGATTCCCCGAAGGCACCAAGTCCTTCGTGCTGACCTGCTTCGACCCGGATGCGCCGGTCCCCAGCGGCTTCTGGCACTGGACCGTCTCCAACATTCCTGCCGAGGTGACCAGCATCGAAACCGGCGCGGATGCACCCGCCGGCGCCCTGACGCACCGCAACGACGCCGGTGTGGCGGGCTTCCTGGGTGCTGCGCCTCCGGCTGGTCACGGCCCGCACCGCTACATCTTCTGCGTCACCGCCGTGGACGTGGAGAAGCTCGACATTGACGAGAACGCCACCCCCGCCGTCGTGAACTTCAACCTGCTCGGCCACGGCCTGGGCCGCGCGTTCCTGACCGTCACCTACGCGGAACCGGCAGCCTAGCGGCACAATCTCACTAGACCCGCGCCCTAACCAACCCTGCACCCTGACCAGCACCGACACCCCCACCACCGAAGGCAAACACTGCATGATTAAACTCATCGCCAGCGACCTGGACGGCACCCTCATCGGGCACGACTTCCGGTTCCGTCCGCGCACCCTGCGCGCCCTCGAGGCCGCCCGCGCCGCCGGAATCGAGATCGTTTTCGTCACCGGCCGCCCGAGCCGCTGGCTCACGCCCCTGCGCGAGCAGACCGACTTCGACTCCTACGCCATCTGCTCCAACGGCGCGGTGGTGTACCACCTGGGCGCGAACGAGGTGGAAGAAGTCAACGGTGCAGATCCCGCGGTGATTGCCCGCGCCCACGAGCTGCTGGAGCCCATGTTCCCCGACGCCACCTACACCCTCGAAACCGTGGACACTGTATACATTCAGGGCCCGCACGAAGGCGGAGAGGTGCTTGAGGGTGCCCGCGTGGTGGAGGCGAAAATCGCCGAAGCGCTCGAACGTATCGGCTCGACCCCGGTCATTAAGTACCTGATTCGCGTGCCCGGCATGGACCCGGATATTCTGCAGGCGCGCGTGCATCAGGCGGTCGGTTCGCTGGTGTCGGTGACCCGCGGCGTGGTCGGTGAGCCGCTTGTGGAGATGGGCTCTAAGACCGTGAACAAGGGCAGGATCCTGGAGAAGTTCGCGGCACGCCACGGCATTGAGGCGCACGAGGTCATGGCGTTCGGTGACATGCCGAATGACGCGGAGATGCTCTGCTGGGCGGGGGAGGGCTTCGCCATGGCGTCGGGTCAGCCGGCGCTTATCGCGAAGGTGGGGCGCACCTGTCCGCCCTTCGACGAGGACGGTGTGGCTCAGACGATTGAGGCGATGCTCGCCGAACGGTCCTAGCCGCCTAGTGCTAGTTATCCAGCACAAGCGACTGGGTGCGCCTCCGCAGACATAACTCAGATATAACGCAGACATAAACTTTTATATCTACACATAAAAAATTTGAGTCTAGACATAAATATTTATGTCTAGACTCAAATTTTTGTGTCTGATTTACATCTGATTTGTGTCTGAACAAAATGGCAGTTGTGTGTAACGCCTAGAAGACATGAAAGCGGCCCGGATGGAAACCAATCCATCCAGGCCGCTTTTCTACGCCCTACGCATCAGGAGAATCACTCCTGCCGGGCGGTGAGGGGCTTAGTGTCCCTCAGCGCTCTTCTCGGGGTCGAAGGGCTCCAGCGGGTCGCCAGCAGCCTTCGTGTACTTCGCGATGAAAGTCATCAGGTGGAAGATAATCAGAGTTGCCGCGGTACCCAGAGCAATACCGGCGAAGGACAGCTCACCGAAGGTCCAGGTGTAGTCCGCAATACCCACGATCAGCGCCACAGCGGCGGTAGTCAGGTTGATCTGGTTCGAGAAGTTCACGCGGTTCTCGCTCCAAATACGTGCACCGAGCATACCGATCATGCCGTACAGAACGGTTGCGGCACCGCCCAGAACACCTGCCGGGACGGTCGCAATAGCGGCACCGAATGCGGGGAACATGGACAGCGCAATCGCGAAGATAGCCGCCACCCAGTACGCTGCGGTGGAGTACACCTTGGTCGCAGCCATCACGCCGATGTTCTCAGCGTAGGTGGTGGTACCGGAACCGCCGCCCATACCGGCGATGGTGGTTGCCAGGCCGTCCGCCATGAGGGCGCGGCCGGAGTAGTCGTCGAGGTTCTTGCCGCTCATCAGAGCAACAGACTTCACGTGACCGATGTTCTCAGCCACGAGCACCAGAATCACGGGGATGAACAGGCCGGCGAGCTCCCAGTGGAACTCGGGGGTCTGGAACTGCGGCAGACCGATGATGCCCTGAGTCTCAACAGCCTTGTCAATCTTGGAGAAGTCCACCTCACCGCGAATCACAGCGGTGATGTAGCCGATACCCACACCCAACAGGATGGATAGGCGACCAATGATGCCCTTGAACAGCACCGAAATCAGGATGATGGAGCACAGGGTCACCAGCGCGGTCACCGGTGCCACCATGAAGTTGTCCTTAGCGCTCTTCGCCAGGTTGAAGCCAATCAGCGCCACAATCGAACCGGTCACGACCGGGGGCATGAGCTTGGTGAGCCAGCCGGTGCCAGCGAACTGAACGATTAGGCCGACCAGGAACAGCGCCGCACCCGCCATGACGATACCGCCGAGGGCACCAGCCGGGCCGTGCGAGTTCATAGCAGCCGCCAGGGGTGCAATGAATGCGAACGAGGAACCCAGGTAGGAGGGGACGCGTCCGCGGGTAATCAGCAGGAACAGGACCGTACCGATACCCGAGAAGAACAGGGTGGTTGCCGGCGGGAAGCCGGTAATAATCGGCACGAGGAAGGTCGCGCCGAACATTGCGACCACGTGCTGCGCGCCGATGCCGATGGTAATCGGCCAGGCGAGGCGCTCGTTCGGGGCGACAAAGGAACCGGGCTTGATGCTACGGCCGTCGCCGTGAATCGACCAGTCAAAGCCGAGAAGCTTAGAGATGCTCAAAGGGAGCTCCTGAGGTGAATGTGGTGGTGTATAAAATTCCACATCATTCTACGCGTATACAAGCGCGGGTCACAGCTAAACGACTGTAAATATGAGCAGGGATACGTTGAGTGGGGCATATATTCTCTTATTGTGGGCTCTATATCGCGTATATAGCCCAGAAAGCATCAATACCCTGCATATGCAATAAATCGCATATACAGGGTATTGATGCAAAGAGCGAATAAAAACACTCGCTACAGCTAGCTCAGTGGCTTAGAGAGCGTCACGCAGGTTCTCCAGGTGATCGTAACGCGCCAGTTCGTAACGCAGGTGACCTTCGGTCGGGGACTGAACCGGCAGGAACGTCGCCTCACGCAGACGGCGAGCCGTCGGGGAATCAGCCACGTAACCGGCGCCTCCAACAACCTGCAGCTCAAAGTGAGTAGCAATGGTTGCAAAGTGCGAAACACCCAGGCGCAGGCTCAGCAGGTCACGACGCTCAGCACGCTCCGGCTCAGACGCCAGACGAATCAGTTCCTCACGCAGGCTCTGGTACTCAGAAAGAATCAGCGGGAACTCAGGACGGAATACGCCCTGAGAGACGTCCAGGTGCTTAGCAGCCTCCTGCAGGGCGCCAGCGGCAAGACCCAGGCAGAACGACGACTGAACCAGCAGGAACGGCGCGGTCACATCGTGCAGGAACGCCTCAATGTTGTCGCTCAGAATGTCCTCGCTCGGAACGAAAACGTCCTCGAACTTCAGGGTGCCGGACTCGGTGCCGTTCAGCGCCAGCAGGTTGCGGTGGTAGTCAATGCTCAGACCCTCAACATCCTGGCGGACCGTCACGATGTAGCGGTTCGGGTGGCTCTCCGGGGCGTTCTGCACAGCAACCGGAAGAACAATCACGCCGCCCGGGTACAGGTTCGACGCCCACGACACGGAACCGTTCAGCTTCAAGCCACCCTCAACGAGGGTGCCCTCAACCTTGATCGGTGCCAGGCCCGAAGCTTCCTTGTACGCTGCCGCCATTGCGGTGGTGCCGCTGACGGTCGCATCCGCCAGGCCCTCGGGCAGCTCGCGACCCACAGCGTCAAAGAACGCGATGGTCGAACGGTGAGCCCACAGGGAGAACGCCGTCGAGGCGTCCTCAGTGGCGAGGTCGAACGCTACCGAAACCTGGGGGACCAGGGAGCCGCCGTCGCGGCCCAGGGTAATCAGGCCGTCCTTAGCGATTTCGCGCAGGTTTTCGAAGGGGGAACGCTCGCCGCGGTCAACAGCATCTGCGTGGGTTCGGGCGAGTGCGAGCACCTGCTCGCGCTGGGGGTAGTCGTAGAGGGGTTCGAGAGTGAACTCGGACATGGGGTTTCTCCTAAGCGGGGAGCAACGCGTCTATGCGTGCAGCTTGAACAGTCGGTCAATGGGGGTGCTGACGGCCTTACGGGCGCGAACAACAGCTTCTTCGTCGGGTGCGTCGTAGAAGCACAGGCACTTGGCGGTGTCTTCGCGAACGTAGGTGCGCAGGAAGGAAACCTCGGGTACTTCAGCGTACTTGGGGGCGTTTGCCTTCTTGCGGGTCAGGTACTGTTCCATAGTAATCTCTGCGGGGATGTCCCACTCAACCAGGTAGTCTGCGTCCTTCTTGAGCTTCTTGATGTCTTCGAGCTCTGCGCCGACCAAGCGGACTGCGTCGGGGCCTGCGACGGCTGCGCGCTCACCGATTGCTGCGGCGAGGTCGGGGCCGAATGCGGTGTTCTCGGATTCGACGATGACGAAGACGATCTTGTGGTCTGCGGAGACCTGGGTTTCGATGAGCTCGGCGCCGTTGGTCAGGGACGAGTTGACGGTCTCGATGAGTGCGGTTGCTTCGTCCTTGGACGGCTGTGCGGGGGTCAGTTCTACCAGGTAAAGTGCCATGATTTTCTCCTCGGCTAAGGGTTGAAGGGTCGTGCCGGAAGGGGTTTTCCGACTCGTTCTGGAATCACCTTAGACCTGTGGTTGAGGGCTGTCTAGTAGATTTCTGTTCGTGGCTTAATGCGTCCCTTTTTGACCCTGTTTTCCGTCACGTGCGTTCATGTGAAGACATAAATCGTCACAGTCCCGCGCCGTAGTTCCGCGCGTGGGAACCTGCCTGGGGCTGCAGAATTTTCGTGCGGGTTCTAGGCCTCGGTGGCGTGCCTATCCGCGGCGTCCTGCTCGTGCCGCAAAATCATCGAGGGCACGGTTGAGAGCGGGGACAGTCCACACTTTTTGCCCCTGAATTTTGACGCGTTCTTCGCGTAGAATCTGCAGCTCCACCATGCGGTTGAGGAGGCGATACACACTAGCTCGGGAGCCCTGCGTGTGTTCCTCCACCATGTGTGCGGTGAAGGCGGGCTCGGTGCAGCACAGGTCGGCGAGGGAACGCAGGAGCGGAGTTTTGCGCTGGGCAATGGACAGCACCTCATCACGCAGGGTTTCAATGTCTTGCGCCAGGATTTCTGCGTTGGTGATTGCCTTCTGTGTGGCGTCGATGAAGAGCTCGATGATGGGTTCGGCGTCGCCTGCACGGTAGTCGGTGAGAGCCTGAATGTAGCCTTCGGTATCGTGCAGCAGACCGGATGAGACGGGCAGAATCACGTGGCGGGTGACGCCGCGGGCGAGCAGGAGCGCGGAGATGAGGGCTCGCCCGGTTCGACCGTTGCCGTCGGTGAAGGGGTGGATTGTTTCAAACTGGGCGTGCGCAATTGCCGCCTGCGCGAGGGGGTCAATATCGCGGCGGTTCATGAAGGCTACGAGGTCTTCGAGGGCGGCAGGAACCCGCTCGTGATGCGGTGCCACGTAGTCGGCGGTCACGGGTGAATCACCCTTAATCCACACCCACTGGGTGCGGAGTACGCCGGAGTCCTGCTGCAGGCCGCGGGTCAGTTCGCGGTGCATCGCCAGGATATTATCGACGCTAATGTTTTCTGCCGTGTTCAGGGCTGCACGCATGGCGTGAACATTGCGTGCCACCAGCTCGGCGTTAACACCCACCTTCGACCCGCTTGCACCCAGGACGGCAAGGGAGAGCCTGCGTGCACTAACGGTGAGGTTTTCAATCTGCGAGCTGGAGGCGGATTCGCCGCGCAGAAGAACCGCGGAGAAGGGGATGCCACCGATGTGGTGGAGCCGCTCATCGAAGCGGGTCATTGCGGTGGCGTTCTCTTGGAGGCGCGCTCGCAGTGCGGGGCTGAGCTCAACGTTGAGTTCGGCAATGGAGGCGGGTACGGCGCTGGAGAAGGTGCCGGAGTTGCGGCGCGTTGCGCGTCGGGAGGCGAGGGCGTCCCGGTGAACCCATGGGGTTTGCGGCTCCCATTCGAGGGCGGGCCAGGTGATGGCTGAGGGCATGGTTCCTCCTCCTGGGTGTCGTCTTGCGGCTTGTGTTTGGGTGGGGGTCTTAATAAGACAATACACCTCGATTTTCTTATTAAGGCGCTTAATAAGAAAATCCGCGCGGATTGTCTCATTAAGGAAAACCCTCTGGAGCCCCGGTTATCGGCGCATACAATAGCGCATGTGCCAGCGCATACAGCAAGGGCCCCCGAACCCTTGGTAATTCAAGGATTCGGGGCCCCTAGCCTATATGCACTAGCCTCATACGCTCACGCCGCCTAAAAATAGCGAGTCAGCAGTCTAGACAAGCAACTTCGCGGTTACTTCACGCCGCGCATCATCTTCTGAACCGGCTTGTGCACCAGGAACAGCAGAATACCGGTCGCGATGGTGATAATACCCATCCAGGTGAAGTAGGGGACCTCAGTCTCCATGCTGTAGAACGGAGCCAGCCAACCGGAGAGCACGGTACCCATTGCCACGGAGGTGAAGTACAGCGCCATCATGTTCACGCGGTGCGCCTTCGGTGCGAGCTTGGTCGCCAGCGAAATACCCACCGGCGAAATAATCAGCTCAGCGATGGTGCAGACGAACAGAATCAGTACAATCCAGCCGACGTTCACGCTCTGAACGCCCGCCTGAGCGAGGAAGATCCAGAACGCCAGACCAATAATGATCAGCGCTGCGGAGAACTTCAGGGTGGTGACCGGCTGGCGGTCGCCCCACTTGGTCCACAGGGCGGAGAACATCATGCCGAAGATGATGATGAAGACCGGGTTGATGGAGTTGACCAGGTTCGGGGTCAGCTCCATGCCCAGGATGTTCCAATTGAGGCGCTCATCCGAGTACACCGCCATGACGGTGAACTGCTGCTGGTACAGTGCCCAGAACACGGCGTTTGCAATCCACAGGGGAATGAATGCGGTGACGCGGGAATGCTCATCGGCGGTGACGTCCTTGGCGGTCAGCATCTGCGCGAACAGGGCGATTGCACCGATGAAGATGAAGGCCATGACCCAGTTCTTGAGGTTGTCTGCGGTCATCAGGCCGGTCGCCAGCAGGATACCGAGAACGACCACGATACCGACCAGTGCCAGGGCGAAGTTACGCTTCTGAGCGCCGGTGAAGGGGGTACCCACGTGGTGTACGGATTCGGGCAGGTTCTTGCGGGTCAGCGAGTACTGAATCAGGCCGGCGGCCATACCGATAGCAGCCAGACCGAAGCCGAGGTGGAAGCCGCCGGTCTGCCAGCCCCAACCGGTCAGGAGCGGGCCAAGCAGCGCACCGGTGTTCACGCCGATGTAGAAGATGGTGAAGCCTGCGTCGCGGCGGGAGTCGTTGTCGCTGTAGAGCGAACCGACTAGCACGGATGCGTTACTCTTCAGGCCGCCGGAGCCAATAGCGACGAGCAGCAGACCAATCACCACGCCCGGAATGCCGGGGATGAGGGAGAGGGAGATGTGACCCGCCATGATGCCGATGGCGGAGTAGAAGAGGGTACGCTCGGGGCCGAGGATGCGGTCACCGAGGATACCGCCGAGGATTGCCATGAGGTACACGACTGCACCGTACGCGCCGATAACGCCGGTGGCGAGGTCCTTGTCGAGGCCCAGGCCGCCCTTGTCGGCGGTGTAGTACAGGTAGTAGATCATGATGCCCTGCATGCCGTAGAAGGAGAAGCGCTCCCACATTTCTACGGTGAACAGGTTTGCGAGCATGCTCGGGTGGCCGAAGAAGGTCTTGGTGTCCTTGGGTTCGGCACCTGTGATGGTGTTGGACATGGTGAAAATTCTTTTCTGTTGTGCCCGGTTTTCTGTGTGACCCGGACAATATGTGTATAAGTGTATACCCTTGCCCATGCATATGTATACACGGTACGCGCCTATATTTCAAAGAATGAATTCTCTTGCAGTGCATGAAAAACCATTTCGATTTTTTCGTATGCATCATTTCCGAATCTCACAAACCCCCAAATACCGGGCTAGATGCGCCACACACCCCCAACGCGATAGAGTGGAACCACAACTATGCCCACCCGGCACCTTGCCGTGCCGACCGGCTCATTTTTAATCATTTCAAAGGAGAACCCCATGACCGCTGTACCCCAGGTTGACCCCCGCGACGTTCCCGCCGGCGCAACCATCATCGACGTGCGCGAGGACTACGAATGGGAGGGTGGCCACGCGACCGGCGCAAAGCACATCACCCTCGGCACTATCGCTGAGCGTCTGGAAGAACTGCCCGCGCCGGGCGAGGACTTCTACGTCATCTGCCACGGTGGTGGCCGTTCGAACCGCGCGGCAACCTTCCTGCGCGAGCACGGCTACGCCGCACACAACATCGCGGGCGGCACCAGCGCATGGTTCGCTGCCGGCCTGCCGATGACCAGCGAGAACGGCGAAGCACCCGCGGTCGTTCACTAAACCGCTGGTTCGCCTGCACGCCATACAATGGAGTCCGTGACTGAAACTTCCGCGGACCGTATTTTGTCTACCCCGAACGCTCCCGCTTCTGTTTCCCCGCATGCCCTGCCGAGTATTCTGCAGAGCATCCCGTGGGATGCGCAGACGCGGGAGCTTGTCGTGCGACCGCTTCCTTTTGCGGTGAATTGCGAGGAGGCGTACCCGCTGCTGGCCGCCGGCGCCGAGTATTCGTTCTGGCTGGATTCGGCGCGCGAGGAGTCGCCCATGTCGGTCGCCTCGTACGTGGGCGTGGTTCCGGCGCAGCTATCGCCCCTGCGCGTGGAGTCGGCGCGTGCGGCGGCTGAGTCCGGCGGGGAAGACCCCTTCGCCCAGTTAGAGGCGGCGCTCGCCTCCGCACCGCGCCCGGATGCCGCGGCGGCAACCGGCCTGCCCGCGGGTTTGCGCGGCGGTTACGTGGGCTATTTCGGCTATGAGGCGCGTGCCGCCATGGGCTTGGAGCACGGCCACCCGGTGCCGGGCTACCTGCCGGCACATGAGGCGCCGACCCCGGATTCTCTGTGGTTGCCGGCGGTCCGCTACCTGGTGCACGAGCACGCCCGCCCGGGTCGTGCGGCGCGCAGCTGGCTGGTGGGCGATGAGCCGTGGTGTGAGGCGGCGGAGCGGCTGCTGAGCGCGGCGCTGGATCCGGCGGGTGAGCGTGCCTCCGAGGGTACCCCCGCAAATACCCCTGAGCTTACCGAGCCTCTGTTCTTCCCGGCACCCGCCGCGGAAGCCTACAGGGACGCTGTTCGCGCTAGTCAGCACGAAATCTACGAGGGCAACAGCTACGAGGTGTGCCTGACCGCGCAGACGGTTGCGCGCATCCAGAACCCGAGCCCGGAGCTTTTCTTTGAGCTGTACCGCCGCCAGCGTGCCCACAATTCGGCGCCGTATGCGGCGTACCTGCGGTGCGGTGATTTTTCGGTGCTTTCTTCTTCGCCGGAGCGTTTTTTGAGCGTGGATACGCACCGCAACGCGCAGACCAAGCCGATTAAGGGCACGATTGCTCGCGGCGCAACCCCGGAAGAAGATGCCGCGGCGGCGGCATGGTTGCGTACCGATGAGAAGACCCGCGCCGAGAACCTCATGATCGTGGATTTGCTGCGTAATGACCTGTCTACGGTGTCTGACCCGGCGTCTGTGCGCGTGCCCGTGCTTATGGGCGTGGAGAGCTATTCGACGGTGCATCAGCTGGTGTCTACGGTCAGTTCGCGTCTGCGCGAGGGAATTTCCGCGGTGGCTGCCGCGCGGGCGTGCTTCCCGGGCGGCTCAATGACGGGTGCCCCGAAGCCTTCGACCATGCAGATTATTGAGGGCCTGGAGGGTCGCGCTCGCGGCGTGTATTCGGGTGCTCTGGGTTTTGTGTCGGCGGATGGTTCGGCGAACCTGTCGATTGTGATTCGCACGCTTGTGGCGCACGATGAGGGCACGGTGACTCTCGCCGCGGGTGGCGCTATCGTGGCTGATTCTGACCCGACCGCCGAGTATGAGGAGATGCTGACGAAGTTGCGTGCCGCGTTGCCGCCGTCGGTGGGTCGCGTGGTGGAATAGCCTAGCGCTGGAATAGCACAGGGAATAGCCTGCGCCGCCTGCACGTGAGCCGCTACACTTGAACTATGACTAAGCTTTCTGAAAACCTCCCCATTGAAGAAGCCCGTGAACGCCTGCGCCAGCTGATTATGGAGCTGGCTGTGGTGCGCGGGCACGTGGTCCTCGCCTCCGGCAAGGAAGCCGACTACTATGTTGACCTGCGCCGCATCACCCTGCACCACGAGGCTTCTCGCCTGGTCGGTCAGGTCATGCTGGACCTGCTGGATAAGAACGGCATCGAGTTTGAGGCTGCTGGCGGCCTGACTATGGGTGCTGACCCGGTGGGTACCGCGATTATGCGTGCCGCTGGTGATCAGGACCGTGCGATTGACGCGTTTGTGGTGCGTAAGGCTCAGAAGTCTTACGGCATGGGCCGTCAGGTGGAGGGCCCCAGCGTTGAGGGTCGCCGCGTGGTTGCTGTTGAGGACACCTCCACGACCGGTGGTTCTGCGCTGACTGCTGTTGAGGCACTGCGTAAGGCTGGCGCTGAGGTTGTGGCGGTTGCTGTGATTGTTGACCGTGCGACCGGCGCTAAGGAGCATGTGGAAGAGGTTGCGGGCGTCCCGTGCCTGTACGCGTACTCGAAGGATGAGCTGGGCCTGGACTAGTCTCTACTGGCTTGGACTAGGACCTCGTGAATTTTTAAGACATTCCCGTTGCGGCGGGTAAACCCGTGCCGCTGGCTACTGTGTGTGGCTGGTGGCGCGGGTCTTTGTCTGTAAGATGGCTCTGTGGGCGCCGGAGTGGCGCTGGTTGTTGGCGTGAAGGTGGTTGTGATGGTTGAGAATCGTGAGGCGGCTGAGGCTGTACCTGCTGAGGCTGTACCTGCTGAGGGTACTGAGCAGGGTACTGCCCGTTTTGAGGTGGGTGTGGGCCCGTGGGAG
>NZ_CAJZIE010000032.1:0-24414 GCF_916049665.1 uncultured Rothia sp.
TGCGCCTCAGTATTTCCAAAAGGCGGGGGAGAGGAGGGTGTTTAGTTTAATCTTCTGACCGTAAGGAAGTCTTCAATAGTCCAGAAGAAATACCCGATTCAATAAGGGGAAACCCGCTCGGCAATCCCCAAATATGCACTCTATTCACCCGCTATGCATTGCTGAACCATCCGGAAAAACCGGTTCCCACACGGAGTGCCGAGGGGGTGAAAACTTTCAAGGGTGAACATCTAGTGGAATTACATCGGTGTTCACCCCATATCTTGTGGTTGCACTGACTGCAATCCCATGGGTTCTCCCGAAAAAATCGAAACCCACTTAAAGCAACACCGAGGAAATGTAAAAACATACATCCTTAAACACGCCCGAGTGCGGGGTGGGGCAAGGCCCCTTAAGCCCCCTACTCGCTCTAGATATCGCCGAACGAAGAACCATTCTGTTTTGCGCACCCGCGCATCCGCCGCCCGCCCGGAACTATTCAAACCCACACCCCGCGGGGTTGCATACAGACACAAAAGCCACATAAACTATTAGTGTTTGCAACGACCCGGCCATCACCGGCGAGCAATTCGGAAGAACGGACCGCACCTGCGGGCACCCGCCAATCGCTGCGGCGAGGGTGTCTTAGCGGAAGAGATGTAGTCCCAGTAGAACCGGACGGTTAAGCCCGATATAGCTGTAATAAGCGACTGATACCCGCCCAACGCGCCGCTCTTCCGGTGGCTAGGTATCGCGGAAACACACCGCGACACCCCGCTAGCCCCGGGAGGGTTCGGTGCGTTGAGCTGGTTAACTCAGTAAGCAAGGTGGTACCGCGCCGCATCCTGAACCCCCGGCCCAGCCCGGAACAGTCAGCGATGCCCAGGCGTCCTTGCACCCGTCATGTCAACCCTCACCCGCTGAGAGGTGACGAGTGCACGCACCCGCGTACCGCGCCCGTCACCCACATCTCAGCGTTGAGAACAACAGATAAGGGCGCACCCAATGTCTAACGTATACCCCAAGGTGAGTGCCTTCGAAGCCGCAGGAAGCGGCGTCACCGCATCGCCTAAGTTCCCCGCTCTGGAAGAAGCAGTCCTCGACTACTGGAAGAAGGACGGCACCTTCGCCGCATCCGTCGAGAACCGCCCCGCAGGCGAAAACGGCGAAAACGAATTCGTCTTCTACGACGGCCCTCCCTTCGCCAACGGCCTGCCCCACTACGGCCACCTGCTCACCGGCTACGCCAAGGACCTCGTCGCACGCTACCAGACTCAGCGCGGCCACAAGGTAGAGCGTCGCTTCGGCTGGGACACCCACGGCCTGCCCGCAGAACTCGAGGCAATGAAGCAGCTCGGCATGACCGACAAGCGCGAAATCCTCGAAATGGGCATCGACAACTTCAACGACGCTGCCCGCGCATCCGTGCTCAAGTACACCAACGAGTGGGAAAAGTACGTTACCCGCCAGGCACGCTGGGTCGACTTCGAAAACGACTACAAGACCCTGAACGTTGAGTACATGGAGTCCGTCATCTGGGCGTTCAAGCGCCTCTACGACAAGGGCCTGACCTACCAGGGCTTCCGCGTGCTGCCCTACTGCTGGAAGGACGAGACTCCTCTCTCCAACCACGAGCTGCGCATGGACGACGACGTGTACAAGGACCGCCAGGACCAGACCGTCACCGTCGCATTCCGCCTCACCGCAGACACCTCCCTTGGTGCTGACGAGAAGGTTGCCGCAGAGCTCGACGGCGTCGAAGCACTCGCATGGACCACCACCCCCTGGACCCTGCCCACCAACCAGGCGCTCGCCGTCGGACCCGAGATTGAATACTCCGTCGTACCCGGCGCAGGCAAGTTCGAGGGCCGCTCCTTCCTGCTCGCCACCGATCTGCTCGGCTCCTACGCCAAGGACCTCGGCTACGAAGGCGACAAGCCCGCCGAGGATGCTGCCGCAGCCGTCACCGCACGCTACACCGGCTCCCAGCTCGAGCACGTGCGCTACACCCCGCTGTGGGACTACTTCGCAGACACCGAAAAGTGGGGTACCGAAACCTCCTGGCAGATCCTGGTCGCCGACTACGTCACCACCGGTGACGGTACCGGCATCGTCCACCAGGCACCCGCCTACGGTGAAGACGACCAGAAGGTCTGTGAAGGCTACGGCATCCCCGTGATCCTCTCCCTCGACGAAGGCGCAAAGTTCCTGAACCTCTTCGCCGAGCCCACCGCCTCCGGCTCCACCGCCCTGGCTGAGATCGCGGGCGTGCAGGCATTCGACGCGAACCGCACTATCATCAACGCCCTCAAGGCAGATGATGTGCTGATTCGCGAGAAGTCCTACGTGCACTCCTACCCGCACTGCTGGCGCTGCCGCACCCCGCTCATCTACCGTGCGATCACCTCCTGGTACGTGAAGGTCACCGACTTCAAGGACCGCATGTACGAGCTGAACAAGCAGATCAACTGGATCCCGGAGAACGTGAAGTACGGCCAGTTCGGCAAGTGGGTTGAGAACGCACGCGACTGGTCCATCTCCCGTAACCGCTTCTGGGGCTCCCCGATCCCCGTGTGGGTTTCGGACGACCCGAACTACCCGCGCATCGACGTGTACGGCTCCCTCGAAGAGCTCAAGGCAGACTTCGGCCGCCTGCCCCTGAATAAGGACGGCGAACCCGACCTGCACCGCCCGTACATTGACGAGCTGACCCGTCCGAACCCGGACGACCCGACCGGCAAGTCCACCATGCGCCGCGTGGAAGACGTGCTCGACGTCTGGTTCGACTCCGGCTCCATGCCCTACGCACAGGTGCACTACCCCTTCGAGAACCAGGAATGGTTCGAGAACCACTACCCGGCGGACTTCATCGTCGAGTACATCGGTCAGACCCGCGGCTGGTTCTACGTGCTGCACGTGCTGGCGACCGCGCTCTTCGACCGCCCCGCGTTCAAGAACGTCATCAGCCACGGTATCGTGCTCGGCTCGGACGGCCAGAAGATGTCCAAGTCGCTGCGTAACTACCCGGACGTCTCCGAGGTCCTCGACCGCGACGGCTCCGACGCGATGCGCTGGTTCCTGATGTCCTCGCCGATTCTGCGCGGCGGCAACCTGATCGTGACCGAGCAGGGCATCCGCGAGGGTGTTCGCCAGGTCATGCTGCCGCTGTGGAACGTCTACCACTTCTTCGCCCTGTACGCTAACGCCGCCAACAACGGCGAAGGCTACAGCGCAAAGCTCAAGTACGACTCGCAGCACGTGATGGACCGCTTCATCCTCGGTAAGACCCGCGAACTCATCGAGCAGGTCACCGCAGCGATGGACTCCTACGACATCTGGAACGCCTGCGAATACCTGCGCCAGTACGCCGACGCACTGACCAACTGGTACGTGCGCCGCTCCCGCGAGCGCTTCTTCAACGAAGACACCGACGCATTCGACACCCTCTACACCGCACTGGTGACCGTGTCGAAGGTCGCCGCATCTCTGCTGCCGCTCAGCAGCGAGGAAATCTACCGCGGCCTCACCGGTGAACGCTCCGTGCACCTGGCTGACTGGCCCGAGGCATCCGCTTTCGCTGATGAGTCTGACCTGCTGGCTCTCATGCAGACCGTGCGTGAGGTCTGCTCTGCCGGTTCGGCACTGCGCAAGGAGAAGAAGATTCGCGTGCGCCAGCCGTTGCAGAAGATGACCGTTGCGATTGCTCCCGAGCAGTTCGCAGCACTGGGTACCGCCTTCGGCGAGAAGGGCGCGGAGTACTTCGCGAACATCGTCGAGGACGAGCTGAACCTGCGCCAGGTGGAGCTGGTCAGCGCCGACACCGTCGACCCCGCCGACTACGGCATCTCCCAGCAGCTGAAGGTCAACGCACGTGCGGCAGGCCCGCGCCTGGGCAAGCAGGTGCAGGTTGCCATCAAGGCATCCAAGTCCGGTGACTGGACCGTGACCGAGGACGGTACCGTCCTGGTCGGCGTGGCAGCTCTGGACGGCGGCCTGGCTCTGGAAGAGGGCGAGTACGAGCTGGCAACCGTGGTTGCCGCTGACGCTGAGGGTGCTGAGCACACTGCGGCTGCGGTTCTGCCCGGCGGCTTCCTGGTCCTCAACATTGAGCTGACCGACGAGCTGGTTGCCGAGGGTATCGCCCGCGACACCATCCGCGCTATTCAGCAGGCACGTAAGGACGCCGACCTGAACGTGGCGGACCGTATCAACCTGAGCATCGCGGCACCGGAGGAAACTCTGGCAGCTCTGCGCACCAACGAAGCACTGGTGACCGGCGAAACCCTCGCCGTGTCCCTGCAGCTGAGCGAGGCTGACGAGCTGAGCATTAGCGTCGCCAAGGCATAAAACGCCTGAACCGTACGGCCGTCCCGCCCCATTACCGGGCGGGGCGGCCCGTCGTCTATCCCGCCGCACGGCGGGCCCCTGCCGGCACCGGCTGGCTATCCCAGTGAGGAGAACAATGAGCGAGAAGAACTACCCCGCAATTCCCGACCCCGAGGGCGTGGAACGGGTCTACGGTGAACTGCTGGCGCGAGCACCCGAAAACAAGATGGCGCCGCGCCTGGACGCCGTGGCGCGCGCCGTCGAAATCCTCGGCGACGTGCACCGTGCCGCGCCGGTCATCCACATCACCGGCACGAACGGCAAGACCAGCACCGCCCGCATGATTGAGGCGCTACTGCTCGGCCATGACCTGCGTGTGGGCCGCTTTACCAGCCCGCACCTCGAAAGCGTCACCGAACGTATCTGCATCAACGGTGCGCCCGTACCGGACGCCACCTTCGTGCGCATTTGGGAGGAAATCGCCCCCTACCTGCAGATTGTGGACGCCGAGATGACCTCCCGCGGCGAGCCCGCCCTGACCTTCTTCGAGTCCATTACCGTGCTCGCCTTCGCGATTTTCGCGGACGAGCCGGTGGACGTGGTGGTGCTTGAGGTCGGCATCGGCGGCACTTGGGACTCCACGAACGTTGCCGACGGCGTGGTCTCTGTGGTCACCCCGATCGGTCTGGACCACACCGACATGCTCGGCGAAACCCTCGCCGAGATCGCAACCGAGAAGTCCGGCATTATCAAGCCCGGCGGCTTCCTGATTTCTGCCGCACAGGACCCCGAAGCAGCGGACGTGCTGCTCGCCTCCGCCCGCGAGAAGGAGGCATCCTTCGCCTTCGAAGGCGTGGAGTTCGGCGTGGTCTCCCGCGAGCTTGCGGTCGGCGGTCAACTGCTGACCCTGCGCGGTCTGGCGGGGGAGTACCCGGACGTGCCGCTGTCCCTGCACGGCGCGCATCAGGCGCAGAACGCTGTGGTGGCTCTTGCCGCCGTGGAGGCGTTCTTCGGCGGTCAGCGTCAGCTGCCCGAGGACGTCGTGCGTGCCGCGTTTGAGACGGTGCGCTCGCCGGGTCGCCTGGAGGTTGTGCGCACCGAGCCGCTGACCATCCTGGACGCTGGCCACAACCCGCACGGTGTTCGTGCTTCTGCGGCCGCGCTGACGGAGGCGTTCAAGCTTTCGCACCTGCACGCCGTGGTCGGCATTCTGGGTGAGAAGGATGCCCTGGGCATGTTCGAGACCATGCGCGAAGAGTACGTGGACGCTTCCGACGGTACCTTCCGCCTGTACCTTGCGGCCTCGGACTCGCCGCGTGCGATTGCCCCGGAGCGCCTACACGAGCTCGCCCTGGACGCTGGTCTGGATGAAGACTCGATCGAGGTGTTTGAGCACCTGGACGAGGCGATTGCTACCGCCATGGAGAACGCCCTCTTTGAGCAGGAGTCGGCGGGCGTGCTGATTACCGGTTCGATTACGGTCATCGGTGAGGCGCGTACCCTGCTGGCTGCGCATGAGCAGGCGAAGACCCCCGGCGCTGAGGCTGAGGAGCTGCCGGACGAGCTGCCCGCCGAGGCTGGCCTGTACGCCGGTTCTGCGGGTGCCGCCTCTGCGGCGACCCTGGCTGCCGCGGCCGCTGAGGCTGCCGCCGCCGAGCCGGATGAGCTGCTGAACGACATCATGGCCGAGTTGGGTGGCGAGTCTGCGCCGGGTTCTTCGCTGGAGGACTCGCTGGGCCTGCCGCTGGGTGATTCGTACACTGAGGACTTCTTCGGTGACGATGACTCCGAAGACGAATAAAGCCCACTGAGGTTATTGATGAGAAAGCGGGGCGCCGCCCTTGGCTGGCATTTCTATTTGCTGGCTGGGGGAGTGGCGCCCCGCTTTTTCACGCTCTGCCTTTTTCGCACCCGGCCTTTTTGTGCCTCCGCCTTTCTGCCTTTTTGCCTCTGCCCTCGCGCTCCCACTCGAACCCACGTTCCCTCACGCATTCCCAGGGGCTCTCACGCAACCCCAATCGCCCGATTTTCTTCGGCATACCCAACCCTCACCCACCCAAAAATCGAAAATAACGAAAATTTTTGGGCACCGAGCACACAAAACCGGGCGCGCCTGCCCGCCACGGTGCTATATTCACTGAGGCGCCGGCCCCAACGTTCGAGGCTGCACCAACACACCCGCACACATACGCATACCAGCGACGGTATGCCACATAGCGAAAGGCACCCATCATGCCCGCACCCTTCACCGATTTGATCGGCACCGATTCGTTCACCGAGTCCCTACGCCAGGAGAACATTGCCACCTGGCTCTCCGCCACGAATCACCGCTTTGTTGCTGAGCTTTTTGACGGCTCGATTGCCCCGCAGGTCATGGCGGGCTACCTGGTGCAGGATTACCGCTTCCTGGACACGTTCCTCGCCCTGATTGGTGGCGCTATTGCCAACGCTGACACTCTCGCGGGCCGCCTGCGCCTGGCACAGTTCGCCGGTGAAATCGCCGGTGACGAGAACACCTACTTCCTGCGCTGCTTTGAGACTCTGGGCGTGACCGAGCATCAGCGTGAATCTATGCCCGATACGGAGGCGACCACCGGCTTCAAGCGCCTCTTCCTGGATGCGGCGGCAAGCGGCAGCTACGCGGCGATCCTGTCGGTTCTGGTGGTTTGCGAGGGCCTGTACCTGGATTGGGCGTCGAAGGCTCCCGCCAAGCGCCCCGATTCGTTTGTGCACCACGAGTGGATTACCCTGCACGACTACCCGGAGTTTCGTGAGCTGGTTGATTTCCTGCGCCGCGAACTGGACCGTGTGGGCCCGTCGGATGCGCAGCGTGCCCGCGAGTTCTTTAGCCGCGCGGTGGAGCTGGAACAGCTGTTCTTTGATGAGTCGTACACCCACCCGCTGCCCTAACGCACTGCCCTCACGTGCCGTCTGTGCGCTCCACGGTAGTTGCCGTGGGAGCCGCCGCGCGTCGATGAGGCGAATGCCATAGAAAACATGCGCACCATGCCCCGGAAGGTCCCGCCCGCCGCTACGTTGCGGGCTCCTTCCGGGGCTTTTGTGTTTAAGGTACGTCACAAAAATGCGCCTATTTGCATGATTTGAGGCGTCATATAGTAAATGTAGAAGCTAATGGCGTGCTATTGAGCAATGTGAGAGGCTAGGATAAATGGGGTACTGCTTCCGGGGTGCTGGCTATGCCGCGCCGGTGAGTACCACCGTAAAACACTATCTAAAGGAGTCGTATGAGTACCGCCGCATCGAGTACTACCGAGCCCGTCCACGCTGAGGCTGAGAACGAAGCGCAGCACGGGCACGCGGGAACCCCGGGCAGCTACTCAGACCGACAGCTCGGATTCTGGCTGGTTGGCGCCGGCCTGATCGCACTCATTTCTTCAGCGATTCTGGTGTACGAGCGCCTGCAGATTTACATTGATGCCGGCCACTCCACGGTCTGCGATATCAACGCCCTGCTCAGCTGCGGCACGGTGATGCGCACCCCGCAGGCGGAGGCGTTCGGCTTCCCGAACCCGTTCATTGGCCTGGTGGGCTTCTCGATTGTGGTGACTATCGGCGCCGCGATGATGGCGGGTGCACGCTTCAAGAAGTGGTTCTGGGTGTGCATGAACATTGGTTTGGCTGCGGCAACCGCATTCATTATGTGGCTGTGGTACCAGACGACCTTCCAGATTAACGCGCTGTGCCTGTTCTGCATGATTGTGTGGGTTATGACCATCACGCTTTTTGTGAAGACCACGGTCCGCAATATTTCGGCGGGTGTTATTCCGGCTTCGCAGTCGATGCGTGAGAGCGCTCGCGGCTGGTCCTGGTTTGCGATTAGCCTGTGGCTGATCCTGATTTTCGGCATTATTGTGATCCGCTTCTTTGAGGTCATTGTGAATATGATGCGCTAAGCGTTCATCTCTGAGCTTGGTTTGAGGGCTGATGCCCCGAACGTGCAACGCCCCGGTGCCTGTTGGTGCCGGGGCGTTGTTGCGTCTGCGGGTGGGTGAGGCTGCGCAGAATACGCCGGGCTGATCGTGCCGGGCAGAATACGCCGGGCTGGGGCGCCGGGTAGCGGGGGAGGCGCCGGTGACTTTGCCGGCGGCGGTCAGCGGGGAGGCGGCGCCGGTGCGTATAATGGTCAGGTATATTCTTGAGCGGCGTCAGCTGGAGCCGTCCGCGGGGTTTGCCTGCGGCGTTGACTGCCTGCCGTTCTGCTGGACACTAGATTCTTGATACCCCTTCGAGGAGAACCGTGAAGACTGCCGGAATTGCCGCAATGGGCGCTGCTGCCGTTATTTTTCTGACTGCCCTGCTGTTGCTGACCGCCGGTCACTTCTCGCTGCTGTGGGTGATTCTGCTGGTGGTTTCTCCGTTTGTTTTCATTCTGGGTGTTCCGTTCGCGACCGGTTCCGGTCCGGAGTACCTGCCGACCGACCCGAAGCTTGCTCAGCAGGCTCGTGAGGCGCGCGATGCGGAGCTGGGTCTGAACTAGTCCCTTCTCTGAAAGTTTTTTGAAGCCGGGTGATGCGTAGTGGCACGCCCGGCTTTGCTGTACCCGCTAGACGACTGCCGCAATGTGCCCCGCTGCAATGTGTCCCGCGTATCCTGCCGGGAGGTGGAGCCCAGATAGGATGGGCGGGGTGGCTTAGAGGTACCCTCTACCGGGTATAATGGAACACGGTGTCTTGTGCGCCCCGCACGCGCATGAAGATCCCCACCAACGCATCGAGGGAGAGTACCCGATGAGCGCCGGCTATAAGCCGCGGAGCATAACTGTCGCGCCGCGCGGGCCGCCCGCCTCGGCGAAGAAACCCGAAGACCGGCAGGGCGCCCAGGAAGGGTGTGAGCGTGCCGTGCTCGAGAGCGAGGTGGCTGTGACCGTCGCGGCGCGCTCTGCGTTCCGCCCGCTCGCCCCCTATGGCAGAAGCACTGAATGAGATAGTGCCCGCGATGAACGCGCACCGTAGGGTGAGGCTTGAGCTGCGGTGGCAGCAACTAGGCTTTGCGCTGTATGCGCGCTGTTAAAATCCTTGCGGTGCGGAGCAGGGTGTAACGAAAGAAGATTAATGTCTGACGAGAAGAACGTCGAACTTGGGGTTTTTGAGGCGCTGAACGCCCTCGCGGAGGAGAAGAACGCCTCTGCAGAGACCCGTGAAACTCTGCGTAAGAATGTTCGTGAGAGTTCTGAGGCTCAGCAGGGTACTGAGCGCCGCCGTCCGGGTCGCCCGAAGAAGGAGAAGGCTCCTGAGGTTCCCCTGGATGAGGCGATTGCGGCTGGCCTGACCAACCTGCGTAACGCGAAGGCTAAGCATGCGCCGGCACCGAAGGTTGCCGCTCCCGTTGCGTCTGAGACCGAGGTTGCTTCTACTCTGGATAGCCTGTTTGCGGCTGCTGAGAAGAAGGCGGCTGAGCCTGCTGTTGAGGAGAAGACCGCTAAGGTCGAGACCGTCGAGAAGGCCGCGAAGGTTGAAGAGGTCGCCAAGGTTGAGAAGGTCGCTAAGACCGAGACCGTGGAGAAGACCGCCAAGGTCGAAGAGATCGCCAAGGTCGAGAAGGTGACCAAGGCAGAAAAGACCGAAGAAGCCGCAGAAGAGACTGCCGAAGCTGAATTCGTTGAGGGCGAGGCCGCCGCGGAGACCGAGGTTGCTGCCGAGGCTGAGGAGGCCGCCGAGAAGCAGGCTGAGAACGCTGAGGCTGACTCAGCAGACGCAGAGTCCGCAACTGAAGCACCCGCAGCTGAGGAGCCCGAAGTAGCTCCCGAGCCCGTGAAGACCATTAGCGACCTGCAGCGCGAGAAGCTGCAGGAGCTGCGCTCGCGTACCCCCATGGGTGCTATGCCGCTGTTCATGGCGCCCGAGCCGGAGGAGCTGAGCGAGCTCGCTGTTGCCGCCAAGCTGGAGCGTGAGGCACGCCGCGCCGCTGCCGAGGAGCAGAAGCGTAAGGAGCGCATGGAGCGCCGCCGCGAGGAGGCTGCCGCTGAGGCTGAGGTGACGAGCCACCGTCGCCGTCGCCGTCGCCGCGGTACCGAGGATATTGAGATTGAGGGCGGCGTTGATGATGACGTTGAGACCGTCACCAAGGTGCGTGCGCCGCGCCTGGCTGACTCTCACGCATCCAACACTGTGACCGGTGTACGCGGTTCTACCCGCCTGGAGGCGAAGCGTGTGCGCCGCCGCGAGTCCCGTTCCCTGGGCCGTCGCCGCCACATCGTGACTGAGGCTGAGTTCCTGGCTCGCCGCGAGTCCGTGGACCGTCAGATGCTGGTTCGTCAGAAGGATGGCCGCATCCAGATTGGCGTGCTTGAAGACGGTGTGCTGGCTGAGCACTTCGTGTCCAAGACCCAGCAGGATTCCCTGATTGGCAACGTGTACCTGGGTAAGGTTCAGAACGTTCTGCCGTCCATGGAAGCTGCGTTCGTTGATATTGGACGCGGCCGCAACGCTGTGCTGTACGCGGGCGAGGTCAACTGGGATGTGACCGGTCTGGACGGTGCACCCCGCAAGATTGAGAACGCCCTGAAGCCCGGCGATTCGGTGCTGGTGCAGGTCACCAAGGACCCGATTGGTCACAAGGGTGCCCGCCTGACCAGCCAGGTTTCCCTGCCCGGTCGCTTCCTGGTGTACGTGCCGGGTGGTTCGATGACCGGTATTTCCCGCAAGCTGCCCGACACCGAGCGCGCGCGCCTGAAGAAGATCCTGAAGGACAAGCTGCCCGAGGGCGCTGGCGTGATTGTTCGTACTGCGGCGGAGGGTGCTTCTGAGGAGGAGCTGACCCACGACATTAACCGTCTGCGTGCGCAGTGGGAAGAGATTCAGGAGAAGGCTAACTCCCGCAAGGTGCTGGCTCCGGAGATGCTCTACCAGGAGCCCGACCTGATGATTAAGACCGTGCGTGACGTCTTCAACGAGGACTTCACCGCGATGATTGTTCAGGGCGAGAACGCCTGGGATTCCATCGAGGCGTACGTGACCTACGTGGCCCCGGATCTGGTCTCCCGCCTGCAGCAGTGGGATGGCGAGGATGACCTCTTCGACCACTACCGCATCAACGAGCAGCTGGCGAAGGCACTGGACCGTAAGGTGTACCTGCCTTCGGGTGGTTCGCTGGTGATTGACCGCACCGAAGCCATGACCGTGGTGGACGTGAACACCGGTAAGTTCACCGGTAGCGGCGGCAACCTGGAAGAGACCGTCACCAAGAACAACCTGGAAGCTGCTGAGGAGATTGTCCGTCAGCTGCGTCTGCGCGACATCGGCGGCATTATCGTCATTGACTTCATTGACATGGTGCTTGAGTCGAACCGTGACCTGGTTCTGCGTCGCCTGATCGAGTGCCTGGGCCGTGACCGCACCAAGCACCAGGTTGCTGAGGTGACTTCACTGGGTCTGGTTCAGATGACCCGTAAGCGTCTGGGTACCGGTCTGCTTGAGGTCTTCTCGGAGCCCTGTGAGCAGTGTGCCGGTCGTGGCCTGGTGGTTCACGATCAGCCGCTGAGCGGTCGTAGCGGTGGCGCGTCGGATTACATCCACCGCCACGAGCGTAATGACCGTAAGCGTGCCCGTGCGGCTGCCCGCGAGGATTCTCGTGACCAGCAGAAGCAGGACGCCCTGGAGTCGAAGAAGGCTGAGCGCCGTAACGCTATGGCTGCGGTGGCTGCCGCATCCGCTCAGGCTGATGAGGCTTCGGAGGAGACCACTTCGACCCGTAAGAAGCGTAAGCGCCGCAAGCGTTCGCGCCGCGCGGAGACCGCTGAGCTGTCTCTGGAGCAGGAGATTCAGGGTATTGCCGAGGCTGCCAGCGAGCAGGCTCACGCGGAGGTCGCTCAGCGTGAGGACAAGGTCGCTGAGGTGACTGGCGGTAACTGGATTGGCGAGCAGGGCGGTTTCTCCCTGGAGCAGCTGGCGAGCGCGTTCGACCGCGTGGAGGAGTCCGCTGAGGATTCCTCGAATGGCTCTGACCAGGAGCGTTCGGAGGACCGTTCTGAGGAGCGTCGTTCGTCCAAGCGCGGCGAGAAGAAGTCTTCTCGTAACCGTCAGCGCCGCGAGCTGACCGATGCGGATATTGCCGCTGTGGAGGATTCCGGCGCGGGTGCGCTGGAGGACGAGCACCACGTTGACCCGGAGCTCGACCCGCGCTTCAGCCGCTCTTCGGATCGTTTCGAGGCGATTCGCGCTGGCGAGGCGAAGGCTCGTGCTTCTCAGAAGGCTGGCCGTCTTGCCCGCACTGAGGGTGAGTCGTTCCGTTCGAACCGTGAGGATCGCCCGGCGAAGCGTCAGAACCGCGAGCAGCAGAACGCTGAGGCAACCTCCGAGAAGGCTCAGGAGTCCAAGCGTGTTGAGCGTGAGGACCTGCGCATTGAGGATGTCCGTGAGACTCCGCGTGCGTCCCGCCGCCGTGCTCGTCGTGCCGCTGATGAGAAGCGTGCCGAGAAGGCTGCTGAGCAGAGCGTGGCAACTGAGCAGAGCGTGGCAACTGAGCAGGCACCCGCAAAGGGTGATAAAGTTGAGAAGTCCGCGAAGGCTGAGTCTCGTCCGGTGGTGACCGGCGTGATTGGTGCTCCGGCTGTGACCGGTGTGATCGGTTCGGCTCCTGCCGCTGTTGAGGCTGAGGCTCCGGCTGAGGAGGCTCAGAAGCCTGCGGCTCAGGTGCCGGGTTCGACCCCGCGTAAGCGTCGCACTCGTCGTGCGGCGTCGAGCGCTGGCGCTGGTGCTCAGGTCGTGACCGTGGACGCTTCCGAGCGTGCTGAGGGTTCCGTGGTTGCTTCCGCTTCTGTTGCGGATGTGGCTCCGGTGGCTGATGACGCTTCGGCTCCTGTCTTGTTCGGCATTGGCGTTGCCGCTGCCGATATTAAGCGTGAAGGTAAGGACGATTAGTCTTTAGCTTCCGATCATCGGAATTCCGATGGTGTGTATGTTGCGCCCCGGCGGGGTGGAGTAATCCACCCCGCCGGGGTTTTTATGCCCGGTTTATCTGCGGTGTATCTGCCGGGGTTGAGTAGTATCACGTGCCGACTTCGGGTGTTCCGAAAATTTATCTATTGCGCGGCGCGTAGATCATGCCGTATCCTTAAGGACTGGTGTTTATCTCAGTGAAGCCCTATCGACGCAGGGCCAGCGGGAGACACCGCTCCCACCCGCATCGTCTTCGGCGCGGTCGAGTATTCGGCTGAGGTTGGAACGTGCGGGAGAGAGACACCACCGGTGAGCCTCGCGTGTTGGCTTCGGCGGGCAATCCCGTCGGAACGCACGGGCCGTTCCTCCTTAATCGTGGTCATTTGATTGGCGGGGGAGGGCGCACAGCAATGAAAGCGCAGGCTGCTCATTCGTGTGAGATCCAAGAAGCAAGTTGTCGAGAAAAGTGAGTCCCATAGTGGCATACGCGATTGTACGCGCTGGCGGCCGCCAGGAGAAGGTTTCCGTAGGCGACCTCGTTACCCTTGACCGTGTTGCAGGCGAGCCCGGCAGCACCATCGAGCTGCCCGTGCTGCTGCTCGTCGACGGTGACAAGGTCACCGCTGACGCAAAGTCCCTGGCTTCCGCCAAGGTTGTTGCTGAGAAGGTTGAGGACCTGCGCGGTCCGAAGATCGTTATTCAGAAGTACAAGAACAAGACCGGTTACAAGAAGCGTCAGGGCTTCCGCGCCGAGCTGACCACCGTCAAGATTACCGCTATCAACGCGTAATTAAGACGACCGGAATTCAACCCTAAGGTAGGAATACAGAATGGCACACAAGAAGGGCGCAAGCTCCACCCGTAACGGCCGTGACTCGAACCCCCAGTACCTCGGTGTTAAGCGCTACGGCGGCCAGTCCGTCAACGCAGGCGAGATTCTCGTTCGCCAGCGCGGCACCCACTTCCACCCCGGCCTGAACGTTGGCCGCGGTGGCGACGACACCCTGTTCGCTCTGGCAGCAGGCACCGTCGAATTCGGTACCCGCAAGGGCCGCAAGGTCGTTAACATCCTGGCAGCAGCTGAGTAATACTCACCGCTAGGGCAGAGGGGGTAGGCGTTAGTCTACCCCCTCTCGCTATGACCTCGAATGCCGTGGACGCCCGTGCTGGGCTCCACGATGAGGCGCACCCCAACCCGGTCGCGCCTGCCGCCGCATCCGCAGCATGATGGGTGTGTGCCGTGCGGTGGCGAAGTGAAGATGTTCAAGATAAGGAGAACCCGTGGCAGAGTTCGTGGACCGCGTGGTCTTGCATGTATCTGGCGGTCGCGGAGGTAACGGCTGCGTCTCCGTGCGACGTGAAAAGTTTAAGCCCCTGGGCGGCCCCAACGGCGGTAATGGTGGTAATGGTGGCGCGGTGATTCTGCGTGTGGATAACCAGACCACGACCCTGTTGGAGTACCACCACAGCCCGCATCAGCACGCCCCGAATGGCGATATTGGTCGTGGCGATATGCACCACGGCTTCAACGGTGAGGACCTGATCCTGACCGTGCCGCAGGGTACTGTGGTGAAGGACCGCGAGGGTAATGTTTTGGCTGACCTGCTGCGTGTGGGCGACGAGTATGTTGCTGCGCGTGGCGGTATGGGCGGTCTGGGTAACGCTGCGTTGGCTTCGGCTAAGCGTAAGGCGCCCGGTTTTGCTCTGTTGGGCACCCCCGGTGAAGAGGCTGATATTGTTCTGGAGCTGAAGTCCATTGCGGATGTGGCTCTGGTGGGTTACCCGTCGGCTGGTAAGTCTTCGTTGATTGCTGCGATTTCTGCGGCGCGTCCGAAGATTGCTGATTACCCGTTCACCACTCTGATCCCGAACCTGGGTGTGGTGCAGGCGGGCGATGTTCGCTACACCGTTGCGGATGTTCCGGGTCTGATTGAGGGCGCTTCTGAGGGTCGCGGTCTGGGTCACCGCTTCCTGCGCCATGTGGAGCGTTCTTCGGCTCTGGTGCACGTGATTGACTGTGCAACTCTGGAGCCGGGCCGTGACCCGATTAGCGACTTTGAGGTAATCCGCGGCGAGCTGGAGAACTACGAGGTTGACCCGACTGCGGGTGTGACCGTGCCGCTGCATGAGCGTCCGCAGATTGTGGTGCTCAATAAGATTGACGTTCCTGAGGCTCGTGAGCTGGCGGAGTTTGTTCGCCCCGAGTTTGAGGAGATGGGCTTTAAAGTCTTCGAGATTTCGACGGCTTCCCATGAGGGCCTGAAGTCCCTGATCTTTGCGATGGCGAAGCTTGTTGAGGAGGACCGTGTGGCTCGTGCCGCTGCCGAGAAGGAAGCGGAGCGCGTGGTTGTTGAGGCTCCTGTGGTTCGCCCGAAGGGCTTCCGCGGTAAGAAGAAGCAGGAGTTCATTATTCGCCGCGAGGAGCGTAACCTTGAGCCGCTGTTCCGCGTGATTGGTGAGAAGCCTGAGCGTTGGATCCAGCAGACTGACTTCAATAACGATGAGGCTGTCGGCTACCTGGCGGACCGCCTGGCGCGCCTGGGTGTTGAGGATGAGCTGTTCAAGGCTGGTGCTCGCGCCGGTGACGCCGTGGTGATTGGTGAGAACGACAACTCGGTCATCTTCGATTGGGAGCCGACCATGGTCGGTGGCGCCGAGCTGCTGTCCTCCCCGCGTGGTACGGATGCTCGTCTGGAAGAGATCATTCGCCCGACTCGTGCCCAGAAGCGTGTGGAGTACAAGGAGCGTATGGACGCGAAGGCGGAGGCTCGTGCCGAGCTGGAGTCCGAGCGTGTTGCGGGCGTGTGGACCGAGTCGGTCGAGTACCGCAAGAAGCTGAAGGAAGGCAAGGTCGACGAGAATATCGACATGCCGAACGTCGACGACTAGTAGCTCAGCGATGGCTGTTGCCCGGCTGATGCTTGGTCGTTAGGTATTGGCGCCGCGTGCCGGGGTTCGCTCCGGTGCGCGGCGCTTTCTTTTGTGCACTGTGACTGCCTCTTGCGCTGGTTTCGCGCGTCGGAACATGCGGGTGAGTCTGTGGCAGGATGTGATGGCTGAGCGTGCTGGCTGGGTATTCCACTGGCGGCTTAGCTCACCCCCGTCATTTCGGTGTTTTTGACCGTAAGAAGGTAGCATAGAGGGGAATGTACGCGGGCACCGTTTTCGGTGTTGCGTACCTTCTGTGTACCTGCCCGCATCCGCGCCTGTGGCGGCTCCCAAGTTGCCGTGGTGCGGTCTCTGTCCCCAGCAAGGACGGCATTTGTGACTGACCAGCCTGTTCACCTTGATTTTGGTGCTCCGAGCACCGAGTCGATTCCCCCGCGCACTCCCGGTCGGGTGCGTCTGGGCGTGATGGGTGGAACTTTTGACCCGATTCACCACGGACACCTGGTGGCAGCTAGTGAGGTTGCCGCCGTGTTCGACCTGGATGAGGTTGTGTTTGTTCCGACCGGTCAGCCCTGGCAGAAGGTGGGGGAGCGGCACGTGAGTGACGCTGAGCATCGCTACTTGATGACGGTGATTGCGACCGCGTCGAACCCGCGTTTTACGGTGAGCCGTATTGATATTGACCGTGGCGGCGCCACGTACACCTTTGATACGCTTAACGAGCTGAGCGCCCTGCGCCCGGATGCTGACCTGTTCTTCATTACCGGCGCGGACGCGATCAGCCAGATTATGACCTGGCGCAATGCCCATAAGCTGTGGGATTTGGCGACTTTTGTGGGCGTGACCCGCCCCGATCATGAGCTGGATCCGCCGCTGGCTGAGGGTCGTCATATTACGACCCTGAAGATTCCTGCGATGGCGATTTCTTCGACCGATATTCGTCGCCGCGCAGCTGAAGACGCCCCCATCTGGTACCTGGTGCCGGATGGTGTGGTGCAGTACATTGCTAAGTATGGCCTGTACAAGAAGGACGCTTTGACGGCGTACCGTGACGGCTTGCCCCGCGTGAAGGAAGAGTCTGGGCAGGCACCCCAATCGACGAATAATGAGGGAACACATGAGTGAAGCTACGGGTTCGAAGCCCTATAGCGAGGACGAAGCGTACCTCTACGAGACGTACGTGACCGAGGACGGCATTGAGGTGCCGCCGCCTACTAAGGTGATGGGTCCGCGTCGTCTTGCCCGCTACCGTGAAGAAGTTGCCGAGTACCTGCGTGCAGCCCGCCGCGGTGAGCCCGCGAAGCCTGTTGCGAACATGGGCTCCGTGATTCATGCGGGTGCTATTGACCCGCAGGTTCTGGCTGTTCAGCGTCGTTTTGCGGCGCTGGCGGCTCAGGGCAAGATTGACACTGAGGCGAACGATGAGGAGAAGCTGCATGAGCCTGCTCCTCTGACCAGTAGCCTGCGTATTCTGCGTCCCGAAGAGATTGCGCAGAACCGTGTGGATGCGACCAGCCCCTCCGCAGTGGATAACCCGATGACTTCTTCGATCCCGGTGATTGCCGTGGTCAAGGAGGAGAAGCCGGAGCCTGAGCTGCACCAGTACCTGGTGCGCGATGAGCCGAAGGTTGAGGAGCTGGACAGCTCCGTCGCTGAGGTTGAGGAGACCGAGGCTGCTTCCGTTGAGGAAGAGACCGTTGAGGCTGTCGAGGTTGAAGAGTCTGCTGACGAGCTGCCCACCCGTGTGAGCGCCGTGAACGCGCAGGGTCTTGATCTGAGCGTGCTGGATAGCGCCTCCGCTGGTGACACCGTGGATTCGGTGGACGGCGACCCGACTGTTGCTCTGAGCCCGGATGAGGTTGAGGAGCTGCTGCAGCGCATGGTGGATCGTCAGGATCCCGAAGAGTCTGCTGCTCTGGTTGAAGAGGTCACCGAGGAAGCCGAAGAGTCTAAGGAAGCTGCGAAGGACGCCGAGTCTAAGGCTGCTGCTTCTAAGGCTTCTGATTCCAAGTCTGCTCCGGTGCCTTCTGCTGAGGCTTCCAAGGAAGCTGAGGAAGAGTCCGCTTCTAAGAGCGCTGTTGAGAAGGCTGAAGAGGTTCTGCAGCCTGCGCAGAAGACCTCCCTGGCGTGGCTGTGGATTGTTCTGCTGCTCGCCCTGGTCGTTGTTGGTCTGATTATGATTTTTGGCCCTAAGTAGGCCGTGAACAATGCACCCTCTTGGCGGGTGCTGCCGGCGGGTGTTCTGCCGGCAAGAAAGGAAAATATGACTGCTGCACAGTCCTCGGTTGAGGCTCTGCGCATTGCCGCCCGCGCTGCGGAGGAGAAGCAGGGAACGAACCTGTTCGCTGTGGATGCTTCTGACGCGATGGGTCTGATTGATGGCTTCCTGGTGGTTTCTGCCCACAATGAGCGCCTCGTGAACGCTGTTGCGGATGAGGTTGAGGACGCTCTGCGTGAGCAGGCTGACCTGAAGCCGGTCCGCCGTGAGGGTCGTTCCTCGGGTCGTTGGATTCTGCTGGACTTCGGCGATATTGTCGTGCACGTTCAGCATGAGGAGGACCGCGAGTTCTACGCTCTGGATCGTCTGTGGGCTGAGGCTCCGCGTATTGAGCTGGGCGTTGAGAACGAGGCTCCCTTCGACATCGAGGGTGAGACCGAGGAGGATGCTGCGCGCATCATTCCCGCTCAGGACGAGGCGTAAGCTTTCGCTTGATTTTTAGCTGATGAGGGGTGGGCTCTGCTGGCACTGTCGGTGCCGCGGGGTCCGCCCCTTTCGGTGTGTTTGGTCTGCGTGTCGAGGGTGTTTCTGCCTGCCCGGTTGCCCCTTCTGCCAGCCCGGTCGCACAGGAACTTTTGTGGTTTTGGGTGTGCGGGTTTGCATCACTTGGCGTGGTGTGTGTAATATATTCATGTTGCCTCGTTGAGGTCAATAACAAAATATGGGGATATGGCGCAGCTGGTAGCGCACCTGCATGGCATGCAGGGGGTCAGGGGTTCGAGTCCCCTTATCTCCACGTTTTCCTCGGTTGAGGAGCTTGTCGCCCGGTTCTTGTGAATCGGGCGATTTTGCTATCCACTGATAACTCTCGATAGTCAACAACGCAGTTCATAGTTGAGGAGAAGCGCATGGGAGCGCACGCACATCACGGCCACGGCGGGCATCACGGGCATCACCATGGGCACGACCATTCGCATGCCCCGAGCCCGGAGGACGCCGCTTCGATGCGTCCGCGCCTGCTGATTGCGTTCAGTCTAGCGGTCGTTATTGTGTTGGCGCAGGCGATTGGTTCGCTGGTCACGGGAAGTCTCGCGCTGTTGACTGATACGGCGCACGCGCTGGCGGATGCCTCCGGCCTGCTGGTGGCGCTCACGGCGGCTTCGCTGATGACGCGCCCGGCAACGTCCCGCCGCACGTGGGGTTTTCGCCGTATTGAGGTGCTTGCCGCCCTCGGGCAGTCGGTGCTGCTGCTGGCGGTGGGTATCTACACGGCGGTGGAGGGCGTGCATCGCCTGTTCGCCCCGCCGGAGGTGCCCGGCACCGAGCTGCTGATCTTTGGTGTGGTTGGTCTGGTGGCGAACGCTATCGGTATTGCGGTGCTGGCTACGGCGAGGAACGCGAACTTCAATATGCGTGCCGCGTTCCTGGAGGTGCTCAATGACGCCCTGGGCTCGCTGGGCGTGATTGTGGCGGCTATCGTGATTTGGCTGACCGGCTTCTATCAGGCGGACGCCCTTGCCGGTCTGCTGATTGCGGCGCTGATTGTGCCGCGTGCTGCGCGCCTGATGAGGCAGACAACTGCGGTGCTCATGGAGTTCACCCCGGACGGCCTGGATTTGGACGCGATGCGTGAGCACATGCTGCGCGTTGAGGGCGTTGTGGAGGTGCACGACGTGCACGCTTCGATGGTTGCGACCGGTCTGCCGGTGGTGACCGCGCACGTGGTGGTTGCCGATTCTTGCTTCCATGACGGGTCTGCGGTGGCGATTCTGGACCGTATCCGTTCGTGCGTGGCGGGCCATTTTGAGGTGTCGGTGGAGCATTCGACGTTCCAGTTGGAGACTGCCGAGTTGGGTGGTCGTGAGCCGGCTTCGATTCGCCACCCGTAGGCCACCTGAAAACCTTGCGTGTATGATTTCTGCGGGCTGAAATAGCGGGGGAGTAGTGACCGTTATATTTGGTGGCCTCACCACGCAAAAGATACACTCTTTAGGGAGCAAAAGGTGCTCCTCACCCGCACACTTTGACAGGTCCGCTGGCAGGCTCTTTAGTTTGGCAGCCGCGGTAGCCTGCAACGATGAGCGCCTCAGCCCAGCTGAAACGGAATAGCTGAAACGGAACAGCGGGCGGGCGCATCCATAGATTTTTGACGAGAACAACCACGATTAGCAGCAGATACGGAACACTATGCATTCACCTATTGCCACTTACCTGACCGAGACCCTCGAGTCGGTCGCTTCTGATACCTCCGGTGAGTTGGCAAACTACATTCCGGAACTTGCCGCCGTGGACCCGGATAAGCTTGCCGCGTCCATCGCCATGGTTGATGGTGAGCAGTACGCCGCCGGTGACTCCGATGTGGAGTTCACGATTCAGTCGATTTCTAAGCCGTTCGTGTATGCCCTGGCGCTCGCGGACCGCGGCTATGATGACGTGCTTGCGAAGGTGGGCGTGGAGCCTTCCGGTGAGCCGTTCAATGAGCTGTCCCTGGAGGACGGTTCCGGTAAGCCGCTGAACCCGATGATTAACGCCGGCGCGATTACCACCCATTCGCTGGTGGGTCCTCCCGGTGCGACTCAGGGCGAGCGCATGGAGCGCGTCATTTCTGGTCTGTCTGCGTTTGCGGGCCGCCGCCTGTCGGTGAACGAGCGCGTGTACGAGTCTGAGCTGGAGCACGCGCACCGCAACTACGCGATTGCGCACATGCTACGCGGTCACGGCATCCTGACCGGTGACCCGACCGTGGCGGTGCAGGGCTATACCCGCCAGTGCTCACTGATGGTGACGGTCAAGGATTTGGCGTTGATGGCGGCGACTTTGGCGAACTATGGTGTGCATCCGGTGACGGGTGAGCAGGTGGTTCCTAAGACTGTGGTGCGTCAGGTGCTGAGCGTCATGTTCACGTGCGGCATGTATAACTCGGCGGGTGACTGGGCGACCCAGGTGGGCGTTCCGGCGAAGAGCGGCGTGGGCGGCGGTATTATTGGTGCGGTGCCCGGTCAGCTGGGTGTGGCGACGTTCTCCCCGCGCCTGGACGGCCACGGTAACAGTGTGCGCGGTGTGGAGCTGTTCGAGCAGTTCTCTGATGACATGGGCATGCACGTGATGAATGTGCCGACCGTGGCTCGCTCGGCGTTGCGCGCGAACTACCAGATCGGTTCGGGTGAAGAGTCTATGCGCCTGATTCAGCTGCAGGGCCGCATCCGTTTTGCGGGCGTGGAGCGCGTGATCCGTGAGATTGTGGAATCCCCGATGGAGGGTTCGAAGGTCGCCCTGGATGTGACGCGCGTGTACGCGGTGGATGAGGTCGCTCAGAGCATGCTCCTGGAGCTGATGCGTCGTCTGCGGAATGACGGGTACAAGGTGTACCTGATTGATAATGACGAGACGATTACGAACACGGATGCGCTGCGCAGCATGGGTGTGAAGATTCTAACGAACCCGGCGGCGGTGACTTCTGCCGAGTCGGATGCTGAGCGCGTGGCTGAGGCTGACGCTGAAGAGGCTGCGGAGGCGGCGGCGCTGGAAGCACTGAAGGCGTCGGAGTCCGCTGAGGCGGAGTAGTTGGTAGAGACTGAATCCGAGTAGGTTTCTAGCCGAGTACTCGGCTACACGGTGGTGTGAGCTTATATATTGAGGCCCCTTTCCCGGGCGCGTTGTGAACGTGTTCTGGGGGAGGGGCCTTGCTGTGCTTACCTAGACCTATACCTTGAGTTGTAGCTGGAGCTGTACCTGGATTATCCGGCGTGCAGGTAGCTTAGTGTGCTGAGCGTGGTCTTCGGTGAGTGAGCGGACTGAAAGTGCATAAAGGTTCTTTAATAGCGCCGTTGTTAATCATTAAGTAATTTTTTGAATTTTTCGATAGCTGACGGCGATCTCATCATACACTCGTAATATGAACACTGTTCCACACTCAGAAACGCCTATCGCTACTCGTCAATCCGCTATCGCTGACCCCGCCGCTACCCCAGCAGTATCGGGTGCTTCTGCCCGCGCCTCCATGGGGCGCCGCGAACTACTCCACCACGTTGGTACCTTTGGGCTGGGCGCGGTGGGTTTCGGTGTGCTGGGTCTTGGCTTGACCGGCTGCACCCCGTCCGCGGCTGATGACGCTCACGGGGCGGCTAGCGGAACCCCGTCGAGCACCCCGTCCGGTAGCGCCTCGAGTAGCGCCTCGGCGACTCCTTCGGCAAGCTCGTCGGCTACCCCCTCCCCATCTGCAACTGGCTCCGCGACGGGTTCTGCATCCCCGACCGCCTCCGCATCTAAGACGGCATCCGCGACCTCGTCGAATCCGGTCCCTGCGGCTCGTGCCTGGACCGGCCCGCAGACCGGCCTGCCCGGTGAGGGCAAGTACATTGCGTGGACGGTCGATGACGGTGCCGACCCGGAGGTGGTGCGCGCCTACGCGGAGTTCGCACACCGTACCGGCACGCGCCTGACGTTCTTTATTAATGGGCAGTACCCGGCGTTTAAGCAGCATCGTGACTTGTTGCTTCCGCTGGTGAAGAGCGGCCAGTTGCAGATTGCGAACCACACGTATAGTCATGCGGCGTTGACGAGCCTGACGGATGAGCAGATTGTTCAGGAGTTGACCCGTAATGATGAGGAGATTAGGCGGCTGTTTGGGGTGTCGTCGAAGCCGTATTTCCGCCCGCCGTACGGGTATTATGATGCGCGCGTGTTGGCGGCTGCGGCGTCGTGTGGTTTTACGCGCCCGGTGCTGTGGTTCGGGTCGTTAGCGGATTCGTCTAATATTTCTTCGGCGGAGGTGTATGCCTATGCGGAGAAGTATGCGTTGGCTCAGCATATTGTGATTGGGCATTTGAATTATCGGGGTGTGGTGTCTGAGCTGGACCGTATTCGGGCGTTGTTGGATCGGCGCGGGTTGAAGACGGTGACGATTCGCGACTATTACGGGTAGCGCGGGAGAGTCCCGGCGGGGTCCGGTGGGTATACTGGGAGGCATGACAAAGCTTCCTCAGAACCCTATTCTTCGGCAGGTGCACCGCTTCCGTGAGGCGCTGCTGTTTTTGCTGTATTACACGGTCTCTTTTCAGGGTGTGCGTTGGATGCGTGCCCGCCACCCGCGCCTGGCGACGGCGTGGTCGGTGACCTTGTGGGTGAAGATGGTGTTGCGTGGTATGGAGCAGGTGGTGCGTATGCTGGTGCCGATTCTGCAGGATGCGGAGGCGCGCCGTGCTCGCGCTGAGCGTGCCCGCGCCTACCAGCCGCGCTAACCTCACCGGCTGAGCTAACAGAACTAGGCTGATACGACGAAGCCCCCTTGTACCGGTTCACGCAGAACCAGGACAAGGGGGCTTCGCTATATCTGGGGGCAGAAGCCTAATGCTTCTTCTTCGGCTCACACGCCACGCCGTCACCATCACGGTCAAGACCCGGACGATAACCAGGCTGACCACGATACAGAGGCGCAGCACCCGCAGCACGAGCATCAGCACACGACTCATAGTAAACACTCGACTGCGCCGGGGCCTGCTGCACCGGCTGAGCGGGCGCCTGCTGTGCAGGAGCCTCAGCCGCTGGAGCCGGTGCCTGCTGGACGGGTGCCTCCGTAGCTACCGGAGCCTGCTGAACAGGAGCCTCCTGCTGAACCGGTGCCTGCTGCGCGGGCGCCTCAGAAACCGGAGCCGCCGGCGCCGCCACAGAAGGAGCCTCAGTAGCTGGAGCCTGCACTGGAGCCTCAGTCGTCGGAACAGGCGACGGGGTTTCCGTCGGGGTAGGAGACTCCAAAGGAGACGCACTCGGCGTCGAAGAAGCAGTAGGGGAAGCCGAAACAGAGGGGCTAGCCGAAGCAGAGGTCGACGATGACGCAGACGGCGTAGACTTCGGAGCACGAACAGACGAAGAGCAACCAGTCAGAAGCAGAGCACCCGCAAGAACACCAGCGGTCGCGGCGTGAATTTTCAACACAATATTCCTTTAGAAGTGAGTGGACAAGCGTGTTCACCGTAGAACACACACTCAAGTGTAAAGGAAAACAGCCCCACCCGCAGACAACATCGAGCCGCCCACAAAGAGCCCGACAAGGAAAGACACAATGTGCGGGCACGGCAAAGCCCCCTTGTACCGGTTCGCACAGAA
>NZ_CAJZIE010000033.1:0-24029 GCF_916049665.1 uncultured Rothia sp.
TGGATTGACGTGGTCGGTCTGGCTGCAACCGGTGGTATCGGTTTCACCGTGTCCCTGCTGGTCGCTGAGCTGTCCTTCCCGCACGGCTCTCCGCACACTGAGGACGCAAAAATTGCGATTCTCGTCGGCTCTGTTCTGGCTGCCATTGTGGGCGCGGCTATCCTGTCTCGCCGCAACAAGCACTACCGTGCCCTGGCTGAGAAGGAAAGCGTGGACGCTGACGACAACGGCATCCCCGATGTCTTCGAGGGCACCTACCGTGACCCGAAGGCTGAGCCGAACCAGAACTCCTAAGGTCTAGTACCTTCCCTACACCCCGATTCCCGCTGATAATGATGTCTCACCGCACTACCTCACGTCGCCGTACAGCACGAGCAGGGCAGGCGCCCGCGCCTCCCTCAAGGTATGCAGAGATATCAGCACGCGTGGTGATCGGGGTGTATTCTTTTGCCGCGCTGCTGACCACGTTCGCGTGGATTATTACGCCTCTGCGGCACGGCCGCGGCTTCACCTGGTGGGAAGTCACCGCCGACCTGCTGAATATCCCCTCCACGCACACTCTGCCCAGCGCCATCACGATGATTGTGATGGTTTCCGGGCTGATTGTGCGCAAGCGTGCCGCACTCATTGCCGCCATTGTTTTTCAGGTGCTGGGTGTGCTACTTGCGACCCATAGCGCCTTCACGCTGGTGTTCCCTGAGGGAATCATGCATAAGGACCGTATTTTCTCCTCGACGGTCGATACGCTCTCCATCGTGTTTGCGTGCGTGCTGGTGCCGTTCCTTTTCTCGATTCGTTCGGCGTTCCCGGCGCGCATTGGTCGCCTCTCGTGGGTGGGTGCGGCTGCTACGGCGGCTGGCGGTATTCTGCTGACTACCCTGGTGCTCTGGTACCTGTGCCGTATCGGCGTATGGGAGCCGCTGCGTTCCATCACCCCGTGGGAGCTACTCATGCACGGCCTGGGTATTGAGCGTACCCATCCTGGCGTGTGGGCCGCCGATGTGGTCGGTTTCTTGGCGTCTTTTGGCTACGGTGCTTCGCTGGTTGCGGCACTGTACCTGTTGGCGCGCGGTTACCGCGCCCCGGACGCGTGGACCGGCGAGAAGGAGTTGAAGATTCGCGCCCTGCTGCAGCAGTACGGTGCCAATGATTCGCTCTCCTATTTCGCGACGCGTCGCGATAAGCAGGTTATTTTCTCGCCGGATCAGAGGGCGGCGATTACGTACCGTTCGGTTGGTTCGGTGTGTTTGGCGTCGAGTGACCCTGTGGGTGACCCGGATTCGTGGGATGCCGCGATTGAGCAGTGGATGTTGCAGGCGCGTAGCTACGGCTGGGTTCCTGCGGCGCTGAGCGTGAGTGAGGCGGGCGCGCGCGCCTACAACCGTGCGGGCCTGTCGATTATTCAGATGGGTGAGGAGGCGGTCCTTGAGGCGGACCGCTTCACGCTCAATGACACGTCGATGCTGCCGGTGCGTCAGGCGGTTCAGCGTGTGCGTCGTGGCGGGTACACGGCGCAGATGCGTCGCTTTGCGGAGCTGGATGAGCAGCAGCGCCAGCAGGTGGCGGAGAATATTTCGGCGTGGCGTCATGGCCGCGTGGAGCGCGGTTTTTCGATGGCTTTGAACCGTGTAAATGATCCGGCGGATTCGTCGTCTCTGCTGGTTTCGGCTCATGATGAGGCGGGTCAGATGGTGGCTCTGCTGTCGTTCGTGCCGTGGGGTCCGACCGGGCTGTCGCTGGATGTTATGCGCCGCTCCCCCGAGGCACCTAATGGTGTGGTGGAGTTTATGGTGGCGTCACTGATGGAGCAGGCGGCGTCGCTGGGTGTGCGTCGGGTGTCGCTGAATTTCGCGATGTTTGGCCATATTTTTGAGGCTGCCGATCAGGTGGGCGCTTCGGCATGGAACCGTTTCGCTTCCCGTTCTTTGGGCGTGCTGGATCGTTTCCTGCAGTTGCGCCGTCTGTATCGTTTCAATCTGAAGTTTGCCCCGCTGTGGGTTCCTCGTTTTTTGGCGACGGAGCCGACTTTGGCGATGGTGAATGTGGTGGTTGCTGCGGGTATGGCGGAGGGCTTTTTGCCGAATCTGTCGGCTCGCCGTTTGCAGGATCAGGAGCAGGTTCTTTCTGCAGATGAGTTGGAGGCTCTTCGCCAGTTGCAGGTATCTACTGTAGAAGAGCTTCCTGAGGTGTCGCGTAGTGACCAGACTCAGCATCGTCTGCGTCATTTGGAGGCGCTGCGTTCGGCGGGTATGGAGCCGTATCCGCTGGGTGGTGAGATACGCAGTAATGGTGCGCCTATTCTAGGCGTGAAGGATGCCCTGCGTATATTCTCTTCTGAAAATATTCCTGATTCAGAATTTATGGTTTCGGGGCGTATTCGCGCGCTTCGCAACCACGGTGGAGTCCTCTTTGCGACCCTGATCGAGGGTGGCGAAACCCTGCAGGTCATCATGGAACGCGCCCTCGTGGGCGAGCGCCTGCTGAGCATTGCATCCCGCAACCTGGATACCGGTGACATCATCACCGTGCAGGGTGCTTACGGGGCGAGCCGCAACGGCACTCGATCACTGATTGCCTCCAGCTGGCACATGGCGTCGAAGAGCCTGCACCCCATCCCCTTTGATTCGTTTACCGACCCGGAGGCGCGTCTGCGTCGCCGTTCCACGGACCTACTGGTGCATCCGGATCAGATGCAGAATCTGCGTCTGCGCACCGCGGTGATTAAGGCGCTACGTGCCCGCCTGGATGCGGAGGGTTTCCTTGAGGTGGAGACCCCGATTCTGCATACGGTGCACGGTGGCGCGAGCGCGCGCCCGTTCCGCACGTATATCAATGCGTACGGTGAGGATTTGACGCTACGCATTGCGCCGGAGCTGTATCTGAAGCGTCTGGTGGTGGGCGGTAGCGGTCCGGTGTATGAGTTGGGTCGTGATTTCCGTAATGAGGGTGCTGATGCGACCCATAATCCGGAGTTTACGGTACTTGAGGCGTACCACCCGTTCGCGGATTATGTGCAGATGCGTGAGTTGACGGAGCGCCTGATTAAGGATGCCGCGCAGTCGGTGTTTGGTTCGGTGTCTTTGCCTCTGGGCCATAAGGCTTCGAGCGAGCGCGTTGTGCGTGATGTGTCGGGTCCGTGGCGTGTGGTGTCGGTGTGTGATGCCCTGTCGGAGGCACTGGGTCGCCGCGTGGATGTGCAGACGGATTTTGAGGAGTTGCTGACTCTGGCGCAGCAGCACGGTGTGCGTGTTCACGAGGGTATGGGCCCGGGCGCGATTGTTGAGGAGCTGTATGGTGAGCTGGTTGAGGCGCATACGGTGGAGCCGACGTTCTATACGGATTTCCCGGCGGAGACGAGTCCGCTTGCGGCGCCGCATCGTAGTGTTCCGGGTTTGGCGGAGCGTTGGGATTTGGTGATTAACGGTATGGAGATGGGTTGCGCTTACTCGGAGCTGGCGGATCCGCTGGTGCAGCGTGAGCGTTTGACGGAGCAGTCGTTGAAGGCTGCTTCGGGCGATTTGGAGGCGATGGAGGTGGATGAGGATTTCCTCTACGCCTTGGAGACGGGTATGCCGCCGACGGGTGGTTTGGGTCTGGGCGTGGATCGCTTGGTGATGCTGTTGGCTCAGACGCAGATTCGTGGGGTGTTGTCGTTCCCGTTTGTGAAGCCTGAACGCTCATAACCCAACCGATACCTCCGTTTATTTACTGTGCCCGGTGCGAGGTTTTGTGCCTTGCGCCGGGCTCTTCACGCCCACCTCCACACCCGCCTCGCCGGTATGGCGAACACCCGCACGAAGCCTATATTTACTCTGCCCATATATTAAGTATTCGTTACATTTTGAATTGGGCCCCTTTTTTAAGTTGCCGAGCGGGGGTTGCACCCGACACAATGGGGTGACTAATCATGCGGAGTGTATCTGTCTCCGCTACGCGGCGTGAGTCCGCACCACCCAGCAATGTAGCCCACATGTTCTCCGTCTTCCAGGTTTGAGCGTGCGGGCTTTTTGCTTTCAAGATTGGAGTACCGAGTGGATTTTCTTCTGAATATCATCGGGGACATTAATGAGCAGACTGCGGGACTGACCTCCTCCGTGGATGCTGTGCAGAACTGGATGTGGAGCAACTTCCTCTACTACGCTCTGATTGCGGCTGGTCTGTACATTACGATTCGTACTCGCGGTGTGCAGTGGCGTTCCATTAAGGAAATGGTTCGTGTCCTGGGTGACCCGGTTGCTCGTGAGGCTGACGGTAAGAAGAGCATTTCTTCGTTCCGTGCGTTTACTGTTTCGGCTGCTTCTCGTGTGGGTACCGGTACTGTTGCGGGTGTTGCTTTGGCTATTGCTATGGGCGGCCCGGGTGCTGTGTTCTGGATGTGGGTTATTGCTGCTGTTGGTGCGGCGTCCGCTTTTGCGGAGTCCCTTCTGGGTCAGCTGTACAAGGAGCGCGGTAAGGATTCCTATATTGGTGGTCCGGCGTACTACATGAAGCGCGGTCTGAATGCTCGTTGGATGGGTTATATCTTCGTGGCGTTCATTGTGATCACTTACGCGTTTGTGTTTGTGGCGGTTCAGACGAATGCTGTGGTGGATGCTACGGCGAACTCGTTCAATATTGATGTTTCGGGTACTAACTCGATGGGCTTCCGCATCACTATTGGTCTGGTTATGGTGGCGCTGACTGCGGCTATTATTTTCGGTGGTATTCGCGCGATTTCTTCGGTGACTGAGTGGCTGGTGCCGATTATGGCGGTGCTGTATCTGCTGCTGGGTCTGCTGGTTGTTCTGCTGAACATCACTGAGGTCCCGAATATGCTGCTGATGATTTTCCAGGGTGCTTTCGGCATTAAGGAGTTTGTGACCGGCGGTACCATGGGTGCCGTGATTTGGGGTATGAAGCGTGGCCTGCTGACTAACGAGGCGGGTATGGGTACTGCTCCTAACGCTGGTGCGACCGCTACTATTTCTCACCCGGCTAAGCAGGGTTATGTTCAGACTCTGGGTGTTTACTTTGACACCATGATGGCGTGTACTGTGACTGCGTTTATTGTGCTGCTGTCGAACCCGACCTATGGTGATCGTTCTCGTGGCGCGTCGCTGACTCAGTCGGCGCTGGCTATGCAGCTGGGCGATTGGGCGGTTCACTTCTTGACTATCGCTATTTTCATGTTTGCGTTCTCGACCGTGATTGGTAACTACTACTACGGCGAGTCGAACATGCGTTTCGTGACTGAGCGTAAACTGCCGATGACTATTTTCCGTGCGCTGGTTCTGGTGTTCGTGTTCTTCGGCGCGATTTCTTCGCTGGATCTGGTGTGGACTACCGCGGATATGTTGAATGCCGGCATGGTGATTGTGAACTTGACGGCGGTTCTGTTGATGACTCCGCAGGTTGTTGCGGTGTTGAAGAACTATGAGGCTCAGCGTAAGGCTGGTTTGGAGCCGATTTTCAAGGCTTCGGATATGCCTGAGTTGAAGAATCTTGCGGCGTGGGATGGTACTGATGCGGTGACTACCCGTGAGTTCTGGGCTGAGTATGATGCGAAGGCTGCTGAGCGTCGTGCTGCGAAGAAGGCTAAGAAGGTTAGCCGCTAGTTTGTGAGCTACACGCAGGTTTCTGTGTAAGGCTTTGTGGAGGGTCCGTCCTGCTGTGTTGCGGGGCGGGCCCTTTTGCGTGCTTGAGGGGCGTATGGGGCTGCCCATCGGGGTAGGCTCTGAACGCCTCCTTGAACTACCCTGAGGGCTTGCGGATTCCTCCGGGTCTGTATGCTTAGGAAGGATGTTAGGAGGGCTTATGGATTGGCGTGCCGTACTGGAGCTGGTGGTCACGGTCGTGTTTCTGGCTGGTATTGCGTTGGCGCTATTGTGCTTGGTGACGATTCATCGGAACCCGCATTTTTCGGAGGTACAGAAGCTGAAGTGGCTTCTGCTGGTGCTGTGCCTGCCGTATGTGGGTCCGGTGACGTGGTTGTTGCGTGCGCGTTTGGAACGTATTGACCGGGAGCGTGCTGAACAGGAGCGTATGGCGCGGGAGCGGGGTTCCGCAGCTGCGTCCGATGCGACTGCTTCCGATGGAGTGTCCGGTAGTGCCCCCGATAGCGCCTCGGAGGCTCTTTCTGAACCCTCCACCACCTCTAAGTAACAAAGGTCACACTCTCTCAATTGGACAGCACCGCATGCAGTCCGTATAGTTTTATGTGTTGCCTGCGGTGATACACCGTAAGACACATGCGCGAGTGGCGGAATAGGCAGACGCGCACGGTTCAGGTCCGTGTGCCCGTGAGGGCGTGGGGGTTCAACTCCCCCCTCGCGCACCAACGATCCCCGGTTCGAAAGAACCGGGGATTTTTTCATATCCATAACCAATTCCCCGCTAAATGACGGGGTTCCAGAGCGATGGCAAGTGCATCACCTAAAATAGAATCGGGTGTGTTCATTCACAGAGCACACAGCAAACGCACAGACACGCTCGTTAAACTGAGCCTTTCGGATAAAGACCGTTTGCGCGGTCTGTTGCTCGGAATGGTCGTTGAGAAGGAGGCGGCATGAAGTTTTTCGACAAGCTGGGCAAGCTGGAGCAAGGCATCGGTCGCACTGTCGGCCTTTCCAAGGGCTTCGGCACCTTTGCGAAGGCGGATGTTGCTAACCGCGTCCGCATCATGATGGATGACGAGTCCTACGTGGACGGCAGTGGCCGCACTATGGCTCCTAATGTCTATACTCTCCGTTTCGCACCGGTTGATTTCCCTCGCGTGCGCGAGTGGGGCAACCCGTTCGCTGTTGAGCTGTGCGATTTGGCGATTTCGCACGCCCGCGCGCAGGGTTACACCCTCATTGGCGCGGTTCGCGTGACGTTCAACGTTCTTGATTCTCTCTCTGAGGGCGAGTTTGAGGTTGTTGCGACCTTCGAGCCGTTCTCTGTACCGGAGGCTCCGGCGTCCCCGTCTCTGCGCGGCGCTACTAACTATGCACCGGTGCGTCCGCCGCGTGAGTCTTCTTTGCCGACCCGCATTACTAAGCCGGCTGCTCAGCCGGCTCAGCCTGCACCCAGCCCTGCGCCTCAGCAGGCTCCTGCGCCTCGCCTGAACATGCCTGTAGCGTCCCCCGCGGCGGGTGCTCCCCGTTTCTTCTTGGAGATTGAGGGTCGCATGCACCCGGTGAACCACCTGCCGTTTGTGCTGGGCCGCGGTTCTGATGCTGATTTTCGTCTGGACGATAAGGGCGTTTCTCGCCGTCACCTGCAGCTTTCGATGCAGGGTGGTGCGGTGGTCGCCACCGATATGGGTTCTACCAACGGCACGTTGATTAATGGTGCGCCTCTGCGTGCGCCGGTGGTGCTGGCGAACGGTTCGCTGCTTCGCATGGGTAATACCCGCATCATCTTCCATAGTTCGACCGGAGGTGTCCGTTAATGGCGTCTGAATTGACCGTTACTATCCTTCGTTACGCTTTTCTGGCTCTGATTTGGTTCTTTGTTTTCCTGGTGGTTTCGGCGGCTCGCCGTGACCTTGGTTTGGGTAAGAACTATCGTGCGGCACCGGTTGATGCAGTTCCGGAGGCTACCCATATTGCGCCTCCGCCGGCTCGCCCTTCGCAGCTTGTGATTACTGCCGGCGCTCAGGCTGGCGCGATGATGCAGCTGGGTGATCACCCGATTACTATTGGTCGTGCTAATGACATTGAGGTGTCTTTGCAGGATGATTACGCCTCGGGCCGCCATGCGCGTCTGTTCCCTCAGGGTTCCCGTTGGTTCCTTGAGGATTTGAATTCTACTAATGGTACGTTCGTCAATGGCGAGCGTCTGACTCGTGCGACCCCGATTGAGCCCGGTGATGATTTCCGCGTTGGCGGTACCACCATGCAGTTGAGGGGCTAGTGTATGAAGATTGCTTTTCGTTTTGAGGCCCGCTCTGATACGGGTCTGAAACGCTCGAAGAATGATGACTCCGGCTACGGTGGTCGTTTCCTTGCGGTCGTTGCTGACGGCATGGGCGGCCACGTGGGCGGCGATGTCGCGTCGGCTACGACGGTTCTGAACCTGACTCCGCTTGATCACCCTGATTTTGAGGATGGTACCGGCAGCGTTTACCTGGCTGATGAGATTCAGAGCGCGAACCTGATTATTAATGAGCTGGCGGCAAATGATCCGCAGCTGGCGGGTATGGGTACGACCTGTACTGCCCTGCTGATTGATGGCGATTGTATTGAGCTGGCTCATATTGGTGACTCGCGTGCGTATCGTCTGCGTCCGGGCGCTGATGGCGAGTTTGAGCAGATTTCTACTGACCATACGTTTGTGCAGCGTCTACTCAATGAGGGTCGTATTACCCCGCAGGAGGCGGAGAACCACCCGCATAAGAACGTGATTATGCGCGTTCTGGGTGACGTTGATGCGTCCCCCGAGCTGGAGTTGAAGACTCTGGATGCTGTTCCCGGCGAGCGCTGGGTGCTCTCCTCAGACGGCTTGGATGCCGTGGTGTCCCTGTCGGAGATTGAGCAGGTCATGCGTTCTACCGATGATCTGTCTGAGATTGCTGACACTCTGATTGCGATGACTTTGGAGCGCGGCGCGCCGGATAACGTGACGGTTGTGTCTCTGCAGGTGATTGACCGTGAGGTTCTGCCGGTGGATGAGCCGGTGGGCCCTTCGAGCCTGCCTGATTCTGCTCTGCCTGATTCGATTGTGGCGGAGCAGGAGGTTAGCACGAATACTCAGAAGCTTCCCGAGGTTGCTGCCACGGCTGAGGCTGCTGAGGCTATTCTGGGTGCGCACCATGATGAGGATCCTGAGGAGCGTTATCGTCGGTCGTTGCGCCGTTTCCGTCGTGCTCGTGACTTCTCTGGAACCCTGCTGCACAGTGGTTCTGGGGCGGTTCGCCACCATATCGGTACGTACGATAATGCCGTGGATGCGGCTCTTACGAACGCTGCGATTTTGCGTAGCGAGTTGGGTTCCCGCCCGCATCAGCTGGTTGGTGCCGCTTCGGTGGCTACTGAGACCGGCATGATTCCGGCGGTTACTTCTCGTACCCTGGAGCATCGTGCGACTGTGGCTCAGCGTGTGCCGTTGAAGGTGGAGTCTGACGAGGCGGCCCTGCCGGCTGAGCTGGAGGAGCTGATCGCTGAGGATACTGAGGAGCGTTCGCGTCCGCGGTCTTGGCCGATTCGCTTGTTCATTGCTCTGCTGGTTGCGGCTGTTTTGACGTTGGCTGCGTGGACCGGTCTGCGCTATGTGGAGCGTAGCTACTATGTGGGTGAGAGTGACGGCACGGTTGCGGTGTACAACGGTATTCCGCATGCATTGGGCCCGATTCGCCTTTCTCACGTGGTGGAGAATACCGATATTCCTACGAGTGAGCTGAGCGATCATACGCGTTCTTTGTTGCGTAATGCGATTACGGCGAAGGACCTGGATGATGCGCACCAGATTGTGTCTCGTTTGAAGACTCAGGCGGATCAGACGCGTGAGAAGGCTGAGCAGGCCGCTGCTTCTGCTTCTGCCTCGGCATCGGCTTCTGCTTCCCCGAGCTCTGTGGCGCCTAGTGAGGCTCCGAGCTCTGGGGCACCGGGCTCTGATTCGGCGTCCCCGGCTCCTGAGCTGGCTACGGTTTCCTCCGCGCCTGCGGCAGAGGGCGGTGAGAACAATGGCTAAGTTCTCGTTCCGTCGTGAGTCGGATGCGCCTCGTGCACGCCGTTTCACGGAGCTTTTCCTGCTGGTTTTGGCGGTGGGTATCAGCTCGTTCGGCATGTATCTGATTGATCCGGAGCATGCTTTTGATACGTCGAAGAGCCAGTGGCTGCCGTGCACGGTGGTGCTGGGTGCCGGTGCTCTTCTGATTCACCTGGTCATGCAGTTCCGTGCGCGTTATGCTGATCCGTTTATTCTGCCGCTCGTGGTGGCGCTGAACGGTATTGGTTTGACCATGATTTATCGTCTGGATCCGCAGATTGCGGCGCCGGTGGGTGATGGTCAGCTGATGTGGACCGGTGTGTCTATGGTGCTGTGCGCGATTATCGTGTTCGTGCTCAGGGATTACCGTCTGCTGCGTAAGGTCACGTACACCTCGCTGGTGCTGTCGATGATTCTGCTCATCATGCCGCTGGTTCCGGGTCTGGGTATGGAGCTTAATGGTGCTCGTATTTGGATTCATATCGGTAACCGCACGTTCCAGCCGGGTGAGGTCGCGAAGATTACTTTGGCGATTTTCTTCGCCGGCTATTTGGCGACGCACCGTGACCTGATTCTGGTGGCTGGCCGCCGTATTGGTCCGATTAATCTGCCGCGTCTGCGTGATTTGGCGCCGGTGTTCTTGGCGTGGATTGTGAGCCTGGGTGTTCTGGTGTTCCAGAAGGACCTTGGTTCGGCAATCATGTTCTTTGGTCTGTTCATGGCGATGCTGTACCTGTCGACCGGTCGTATTTCGTGGCTGGTGGTTGCGGGTATCGGTATGGCTGTGGGTGGCTATTTCGCGTACCACTATGTCTCGCACGTGCATGCCCGTATTTATGCGTGGGTGCACGCTTTTGATCCGGAGATTTACCAGGCGTCTCCTGGCGGTTCGGGTCAGATTCTGCAGGGCGTTTTTGGTCTGGCTTACGGCGGTCTTTTTGGCCGCGGTTGGGGTCAGGGCCGCGCGAACCTCGTCCCGTACGCTAACTCGGACATGATTATTTCCTCGTTGGGTGAGGAGCTGGGCCTGGTTGGTCTGGGTGCGATCCTGATGATGTTCATGCTCCTGGTCTCGCGCGGTTACCGTGCGGCGTTGGGTACTCGTGATGGTTTCGGTAAGTTGCTGGCTGCCGGCCTGTCTACGGTCATGGTTCTGCAGCTGTTCGTGGTGATTGGTGGCGTGACTCGTTTGATTCCGCTGACCGGTCTGACGACTCCTTTCATGTCTGCCGGTGGCTCCTCGTTGGTGGCTAACTGGATTATTGTGGCGCTGTGGCTGTCGATTTCTCATAGTGCCCGTGCACCTCACCTGGTGGCTGGTTACGATGCTCCGCAGGGTATTGACCATGCGGACACTAGCTACGAGCCGGAGGGTGCTACTAGCGTTCTGGCGCGTATTACGGCTAAGGATTCTGGAGGTGAGAAGAATGGATAGGGCTATTCGCCGCATGTGGATGTCTGCCGCGTGCGTGTTTGTCCTGCTGATGGGTACCCTCAGCTATATTCAGTTCTTCGATTCGAAGACGCTGATGAATAATCAGTGGAATTCTCGAGCGCTCTACGACAATTACGGTTCGGCACGTGGTTCGATTGTGGTTGACGGTACGGAGATTGCTTCGTCGGTGAAGTCCGATGATGAGTACAACTACCAGCGTGTGTATAACCACCCGCTCAAGTATGCGGCTCTGACGGGTTATTTCTCCACGATTTATGGCGCGACCGGGCTGGAGGCGGCACTCGACAAGGAGCTTGCCGGCACGAGCGATAGCCAGTTCTACGACCGTGTGGCGCAGCTGTTTAGCGGTTCTTCCGCGCAGGGCGCTAGCGTGGAGCTGACGATTAATTCGAAGCTTCAGGACATTGCCTACAACGCGTTGCAGGGCCGTAAGGGTGCTGTGGTGGCGTTGAACCCGAAGACCGGTGAGATTCTGGCGATGGCTTCTTCGCCGTCCTACGATCCGAATCTTCTGTCGGCTCATACGAGCTCTTCGGTTCTGGCGAATTACCAGGCGCTGACTTCTGACGAGGACAGCCCCCTGTTTAACCGTGCGATTGCGGGTAACACCTATTCGCCGGGTTCGACCTTCAAGATTATTGATGCGGTGGCGGCGCTGGAGTCCGGCAAGTACAACGCATCCTCGGTCATTGCGAACCCCGCGCAGTTGCCGCTGCCGGGCACGAACATTACCCTGCCGAACTATACGGGCGGTCAGTGTTCGACCCGAACTCAGGCGACGATTGAGTGGGCTTTGGCTCAGTCCTGCAATACGCCGTTTGCGCAGATTGCGATGGACCTGGGTCAGGAGCGTATCGCGAAGACCGCTGAGAATTTTGGTTACGGCCAGGATTTGAAGATTCCTTTGACGGTTTCTAAGTCGTCTTTCCCGTCGAATCTGACGCAGAGCCAGCTGGCTCAGTCGGCGATTGGTCAGTACGACGTGAAGACCACTCCGCTGCAGGTGGCGATGACTTCTGCGGCGATTGCGAATGGCGGCGTGCAGATGAAGCCGAACCTGATTCGTTCGGTGAAGACCAGCAACCTGAGCACTTTGCAGGAGTTCTCTCCTGAGAAGCTGCGTACGTCCACTAGCCCTGAAATTGCTAACCAGGTAAAGCAGTGGATGGTGAATGCGGTTGATAATGGTATTGCACGTAATGCTGGTGTCTCCGGTGTTAAGGTGGCGGGTAAGACCGGTACCGCGGAGACCACGGCAGGTTTGAATAATTCTTGGTTTACCGGTTTCGCGCCGGCTGATGATCCTCAGATTGCGATTGCTGTGGTCTACGAGGATATTGACGTGGCGACCGGTGCCCAGTTGGCAACCAGTACTAGTAAGCAACTCTTTGAGGCGGTGTTGAACAAGTGAGGCCTGCGGCTGATATCACTTTGGGCGGGCGCTACACCCTAACCGAACGTATCGCGATTGGCGGTATGGGCGAGGTGTGGAAAGCTCGCGACAAGGTGCTTGGGCGCATCGTTGCGGTCAAGATCCTCAAGGAGGAGTACACCGGTGACCCGGGCTTCTTGGAGCGTTTCCGCGCCGAGGCCCGTAACACCGCGTTGCTGAACCACCCCGGCGTAGCGAATGTTTTCGACTACGGCGAGGAGGACAACTCGGCGTACCTGGTCATGGAGCTGGTTCCGGGTAACCCGCTTTCGAGCATCATTGAGCATGAGACTACCCTGCCGCCCGATCGTATTCTGAACTTCATTGCTCAGACTGCGCGTGCGTTGGCTGCGGCTCATTCGCAGGGCCTGGTGCATCGTGACGTGAAGCCGGGTAACCTCATCATCACCCCGGATGACCGCGTGAAGGTGACCGATTTCGGTATTGCTCGTCTGGCTAATCAGGTGCCCTTGACGGCTACCGGCCAGGTGATGGGTACTGCCCAGTATCTGGCGCCGGAGCAGGCGACCGGTCAGGCGGCTACCGCCTCGTCGGATATGTACTCGTTGGGCATTATTGGTTATGAGTGCCTGGTGGGTCGTCGTCCGTTTACGGGTGAGTCGCAGATTGCGATTGCGCTGGCTCAGGTGAATGATCCGCCGCCGCCGCTTCCGGAGACCATTCCGGCTCCTGCTCGTGCGCTGATTATGTGCCTGTTGGCGAAGGACCCGGCTCAGCGTCCTAAGGACGCGACCGCCTTGGCTTCTGCGGTGGATGCGATTCGTCGCCGCGACCTGAAGGCTGCGGTGAAGGCTGTGCCTTCTCTGGCTCAGTTCTTGGCTGAGGAGAACGCTGACGACGCGACGGTTGCGATGACCGCTATGGATGTTGCGGCTGAGCCGATTAGCGCTTCTGCTGCTCCGCGTTTTGGTTCTGGTGGTCGTTTCTCGCCGGAGCCGACGACGGCGCCGATTCCTCGCACGAGCGAGCAGACGATGCGTCCGGCTTCGGGCCGCGTGAAGTCTACTCCTGCTCCTGCAGCGAAGCGTGGCCCGAACGTGTGGATGTGGGTTGCTCTGCTTCTGGCAATCGTGCTGATCGCTGGCGGTATTTGGACGGTCCTTTCCTCCAATAATGGTGGCGGTTCGACTGATCCGGTTCCGAGCGCTTCTTCGTCTGTTGTTCCGACGAACACGGGTACCGTTTCTACGGTGGAGCCGACTGAGTCTGCTTCTGCCCGTGCCGCTAAGCAGAAAGTGACCGTCAACGCGATTAACTACGAGGGTCGCGAGCTGCAGGATGCGGTGAACGAGCTGAAGAACCTTGGTCTGTCCCCCAAGACTGAGGGTGTTGAGTCGACTCAGCCGGAGAACACGGTGATTTCGGTTTCTCCGACGGGTACTTTGGAGCAGGGTAATAGCGTGACTGTTCGCTATTCGACCGGTCCGAAGTCGGTGACTTTGCCGTCGAACCTTGAGGGTAAGAACGTTGATGAGGCATCGAAGGCTGTTGCCGCTCTGGGTGTGAACGTTTCTCTGCATTATGAGAATTCGGACACTGCGGCCCCCGGTACGGTGCTTCGTACTACCCCCTCATCTGGCACCAAGGTCACGGTTGGTAGTAATGTAGACATGTATGTGGCCTCTTCCAGTTCGGGTAGGGGTTCGAGTGCGAGCGCTTCTGCTGCACCGTCTGCGTCGGCTTCTGCTTCCGCTTCTGCGTCGGCGCGTTAGCCCCTACGTTTTGATTTAGTTTTAGTCTTAGTGATCCAGGAGAACTTATGGACCTGTCGGTTCCCGACACGGTTGATAACCGTTACAAGGTACTCGAGGTAATCGGTACCGGTGCGATGGCAACCGTTTATGCTGCTGAGGATACTCGCCTCGGCCGCAAGGTTGCGCTTAAGATTCTGCGCCCGGAGCAGGCCCAGGACGATACGTTCCGCGCACGCTTTAAGCGTGAGGCGGAGGCTGTGGCGTCTCTGAACAATCCTGCGATTGTTGCTGTCTATGACACCGGTTCGTATAACCCCTCGCAGGATGGTGGGGAGTCTGCTTCTTCGGATGAGGGCACCGCTATTCCTTATATCGTGATGGAGTACGTGGAGGGTCACACTCTGCGTTCTATCCTGTCCCGTGGCGGCCACCTGCCGGTCCGTGATGCTTTGGGTTATTCCGAGCAGCTGCTGGGTGCTTTGCAGTACAGCCACTCGATGGGCATTATTCACCGCGACATTAAGCCGGCGAATATTATGGTGCTGGAGCGTACCAGCGAGGATATCGCTAAGGGTCAGCCAGGCCAGATTAAGGTCATGGATTTCGGTATTTCCCGTGCCATTGAGGAAGCTGGCGAGGCGCTGACCAAGGCTAACGTGGTGATGGGTAGCGCACGCTACATGTCCCCTGAGCAGGTGAGCGGCAAGGATGTTGACGCTCGTAGCGACCTGTACTCTGCTGCCTGCGTGATTTACGAGATGATTGCTGGTCGTTCTCCGTTCGATGCTGAGTCGAATGTTGACCTGGCGGCTAAGCACCTTTCGGACACTCCGGAGCCTCCGAGCAAGTTCACCCCGCTTGAGGTTCCGGCGGGTCTGGATGCTGTGATTCTGAAGGGTCTGGCGAAGAACCCGGATGAGCGTTATCAGAGCGCGGCTGAGTTCGCTCAGGCTCTGGTGTCGGTTGTTCGCCCGGGTGAAGAGACCGTGGTTCAGGATGCAGCGATGACTACTGCGTTCGTGCCTTCGGCGACTACCGCTTCCCTGGGTGATGACTACGCCCCGTACACCACCTCGATTACTGAGGCTTCGGTGGAGGACGGCGGCCTCAACGGCTTCTTCGAGTATGAGGACGATGAGGAGCTGTACGAGGATGAGGAGTACGCGGAGTACGATGAGTCTTCGCCGCGTAAGCGTGCGTGGGTTCGTTTCCTCGTGGGTACTCTGATTGCGGCTCTGCTGGTCTTCAGTGTTGGCTCGGTGCTGTACTACCAGAACAAGCTGAACGAGGTTCCGCAGGTTTCGGTTCCGGCTGTGGTGAATGTTTCCCGCGATGATGCCGATAACCAGCTGCGTAACTTGGGCTTCGTGCTGGATTACCGTACGGCTTACTCTGACAACATCAAGAAGGGCGACGTGATTAGCGTCGAGCCGGGTGTTGGCGCGAAGGTCAACAAGGGTTCGACCGTGACTGTGACCGTTTCGAGCGGTCCGGAGAAGGTCAAGCTGCCGGATAACCTGCAGGGTCAGAGCGAGGCGTACGTCCGTAACGCTCTGAAGGATCTGGGTCTGGTGGATGGCCGCGTCTCCACTGTGGAGAGCGCCTCCGTTCCTGCCGGTATGGTTGTGGAGCTGTCCCCGGAGAAGGGCTCGACCGATGATAAGGGTGCTCAGACCGTTGAGGCTGGTAGCACCGTGAACATCGTCCTGTCCTCCGGTAAGGTGAAGGTCCCCTCTCTGGTGGGTCTGACCAAGGATCAGGCTATTGCTGCTCTGACTGCTCAGGATGTTCTGCTGAACACCAACATTGAGACCGTTCAGACCAACGAGCGCCCTGCAGGTACCGTGCTTTCGCAGAGCTCTGCGGCGGGTACTCTGGTGGCTCAGAACAGCACCGTGACGATTCGCGTGGCGGCAACTCCGACTCAGACGACTGCTCCGACTCAGCAGGCTACTCAGCCTGCGGCGGCAACCGGTAACCAGAACGCTACTACTGGCAACCAGAACTCGGCTGCGACCGCTAACCAGCAGCAGCGTTCTACCGCGGCCAACCAGCAGGCTACTCAGCCTGCGGCGGCAACCGGTAACCAGAACGCTACTACTGGCAACCAGAACCAGCAGCGTTCTACCGCTTCGGCTACTCCGGCACCGGCTGCGTCCGCTACTGCGGGTACCCGTACGATTCAGGGTACTAACGCGAATACCAATGCCAATGCGAACAACGCAAACGCTAACGCGAATGCCCGCTAAGGGGTTCTAGCGGCTAGCTACGATAAAGGGGCGGCGCTCCACACCGTTGGGTGTGGGGCGCCGCCCCTTTCGCGTGCCTGGGCTTGCTCCTGCACCTGTGATTGTCCGTGTGTCCGGGATTGTTTATGCGTATGGCTTTGCTCGCCTCTACGGGTCCAGATATAGCTATCGCATCCAGTTTCCCTATAGCGTGTCTGCTACGGGGCTTCTGGAGGCGATATAAGCCATTGAGGGCGCCTAGGGCTAAGAGAGACTAGGCCATGAGGGGCGAGAGGCTCTTAGCGCGCTCTGCGGCTCCCTGCAGACCGGTTTCTTCGAGCCAGTTGCCGAGCATGAGGTATCCGCTTTCGGTCAGCACCGATTCGGGGTGGAACTGCACGCCGTGCATGGGGGCCTCGCGGTGGCGCAGACCCATGATGATGCCGTTATCGGTGGTGGAGGTGGTTTCCAGAACGTCGGGCATGGTTTCGGGTACGACCGCCAGGGAGTGGTAGCGGGTCGCGGTGAAGGGGCAGGGCACGTCCTTGAACACGGAGACGTTCTCGTGCACGAGGCGGGAGGTCTTGCCGTGCATCAGTTCGGGGGCATGGGTGACGGTGCCGCCGAATGCCTCTGCGATGGCCTGGTGGCCGAGACAGACGCCCAGTAGCGGCTTCTTCGCTTCCGCAGCCCAGCGGATGGTGTCGATGATGACGCCCGCCTCTGCGGGGGCACCGGGGCCGGGAGAGACGAGCACGCCGTCGTGTTCTTCGGCGAGCTTGATGACTTCGTCGAGTTCGTATTCGTCGTTACGGATGACGGTGGTTTCGGCGCCGAGCTGCTGGATGTAGCCGACGAGGGTGAAGACGAAGCTGTCGTAGTTATCGATAACAAGGATGCGGGTCATGGCACGTCCTTAGCGCTAATGGTTGATGGTGACGTTCAGGTTGAAGGGACCGTACTCTGCGAAGTGGGGGAAGACGAATTCCATGAGCAGGTAGACTACGGCGAGTATCAGCACGATGGCGATAATGATGCGAACCCACAGGGGGCCGGGGAGGTGGCGGAAAATCCATGCGTACATCTGCTTTTCCTCTCAGATTTAGGATCCTGCGACGGAGGCGGCAATTTCTGCGGGCGCTCCGGCTGCGGCGGGCCGCCAGGATTCGAGGCGGGCGTGGACAATGTATCGTTCGGTGTCACCGTAGCGCGGGTGGCAGGTGGTGAGCGTCAGGAGGCGCTCGGTGGGTGCTACGCCAGGCTGTCCGGGGACGGGTTCGATGACTTCTACCTGGTCGGGCTGCACGATTTCGTGGCTGTAGACGGTGTAGGTGTAGTAGCCGTCTTTGGTGCGCACGTAGATGTGGTCGCCTTCGGTGAGCAGGTCGATGTCGTTGAGGACTTTACCGCGGGTTTGGCGGTGGCCTGCGAGGGAGAAGTTGCCGACCTGGCCGGGCATGGCGCTTCCTTCGTAGTGGCCGAGTCCGAGGGAGTCGAGCACGTCGGAGCTGGTGCCCTGCGTTGCGGGTCGCTGGTAGTCGGATCCGAACTTGGGGATGTAGACGACGCCGAAGACTTCACCGTGGCCGGGTTCGCTCAGACCGGCGGGAGGGGTGTTGGGGTCCCAGTCGGGGACGGGTTCGGCGGGGTTGGAGTCGAACTCCTGAACGAGGGTGCTGACGGCTTGGGATTGGGTGCGGTCGGCGTCGATATTGGTCCACCAGAGCTGCCAGGCAACGAAGAGGAGCAGTACAACACCGATGGTGATGAGGAGTTCGCCTGTAATCTGGATGACCCAGTGCAGCACGCTACGGGGGCGGCGCTCTGCGGTGGGTGCCGTTCCTTGATTCATGCGGTCTCCTTTGTCTTCTGGGTTATGTATGTTCTTGGGCGCCGGGTGGCGTTCCTTATCTTTCAACGCGGGGAGAAGGTGAAATCATCCCGTAAGTCTGCAAAGATAGGTGTGAACATATATTTTTAGGTTACCCATACAACAATAAGCGGAGGAAGTATGTCGACCAACTCGGCTAAGGCATCGTCCAAGAAGAAGTCTCAGAAGTCTGCTAAGTCTGAGGTGGAGGATGCGAGCGAGCTGCGTCTGCGTGAGATTGCTCGTGAGATGGAGAGCGGCACGCAGCTGAAGGAGCAGACTCCGTTGTGGTACCGCGTGATTATGTTCTCGCTGTTGGCGGTGGGCATTCTGTGGATTATTGTTTTCTACATTACGCAGGGCCTGTTCCCGATTCCTGATTTGGGTATGTGGAATGTGAGTGTTGGTGTGGGCGCCATGATGGTGAGCATGCTGATGATGACTCGCTGGCGTTAAGACTTAGGCATTAGGGCTAAGGCCTTAGAGCTTATAGAGAGGCGGTCGTCCCGTGTGGGGCGGCCGCCTCTCTGTATGTTTCGCCTGTTTGGCAAGGCTGGAGTTAGAGCGCCTCCACGTTACCTGTCTTTGTTCTTACTCGGAAGATTGCAGTCATGGCGACCATGATGAGCAGCTCGGTGAGGGTTTGGGTGAGTACGGTGGCGCCCATGAGGCTCGCTTCGGGGTTCCCGTTGTGCGCCAGGCGTTGTGCGCAGAGCGCGACGACGGGGTAGATGATGAGGGCGTTGCGGGTGACGGCGCTGAAGGTTACGGAGATGCGTTCCGGTCGGCTCATCACCTTGCTGAGGCACCATGCGGCGACTCCTGCGAGGATTGCGTAGGTGAGGTAGAGTCCGGCGAGTCGGGGAATGAGCTGTGCCTGGTTGAGCACCGCAGGGGTGTAGGCGGAGCACATGAGAGCAAGGAGCAGGCACATGAGGGGAATCATCGCGGTATCGCTCATGGTGCGTACTCGTTCGTAGGTTTGTTGGCGCTGCGGTGAGCGGGTTGACCAACGTTGCGCGAGGTAGGCGGCTACTAGGGGCACGATGAGCGGTGCCAAGCTGAGGTAGCTTTCAGCGGGGAGGGGGAATATTTCTCCCATCACCCCAATATCTAATATTCCTATATATGCATATGCACTAGTCAATGCTGGAATAGAAATGATTTGGACACCAAGCAGGTAGGGCGTTGCCGCCAGCAAACCGCGATATTCCCCTCCAGCAATACACGTAAAAACCACAACGTAATCCACGCATGGAGCCAGCAAAACAATCACCGCAGCTAGAGCAACGGGGCCACCCTCGGGGATGAAGAAGGAGACCAGCGGGGCAACCAGAAGTGGAGTCCCTAAAGCGGCAATGAGTGAGCTTCTTGTACTGACCGGTGCTCATGCCGGTTAGGGGCATGAGAGCGAAGTTGGTCCACAGGAGCGCACCGAGCGCGTAGGGCACGAACTGCTCAGAAACCAGGCTCCACCCACTCAGTCCCGCACAGGCAACTCCCACGGCCATGGAGGCGAGGTAGAGAGCCACCTGGTGACGTTCCATAAAGCCCACGGAACCACCCTCTTCTAGTAGATCAGGTCGCCTCGTGCCGCTTCGTGGACGCGGCGGGTTACGGTCTCCATAACGGGTGAGTTAATGTTCCACCGCTGCCAGTAGAGGGGGAATTCTACGGGGGTTGCGGCGAGCTTCACGAGGTGCCCACTTGCGAGCTCTTCGGCGCATTGCGCTTCGGGAATGAGGCCCCAGGCGATACCGGCGCTGACGGCGCGCGCGTAGTCCGGGGAGGAGGGAATGTAGATGGTGGGGCTTTGGGTGAAGGTTTCTTCAGCCTCCAGACCTACTTCTTGTTCGATAAGGACTCGTGCCACGTCCTGCACAAAGTCTTTGCGGTCGTATTCGACGACGGGGGCACGGTTGAGCTCTTCGCGGCTTACGCGCTTGGGCCAGCCGGGCAGGTATCGCTGTACGTAGTCGGGGGTTGCGACGCACCAGTAGCGTGCCACGCCAAGGGTTTCGACGGAGCAGCCGGGGATTTTTTCGGGTTTGGAGGTAATAACTGCCATGACTTCTCCGGATCGGAGCATGGCGGAGGAGTGGAATTCGCCTTCTCGTCGCAGGTCGCAAAAGATGCTGTCTTTGCGGCTGAGGGTTCCGACGGCGTCGATGAACCAGGTGGCGAGCGAGTCGGCATTGACCGCCACGGACACGCTTTGGAAGCCGCCGGCACCCATGAGTTCGCGTTCCATTTCTTGCTGCAAGAATTCGCTCTGACGGGCGATACGCAGCACGCTTTGCCCGGCGTCGGTGGGGGTGACGGGGTTGCTTCGGCGTAGCAGGACCTTTCCGGCGATCTGTTCCATGGCTTTGATGCGCTGGGAGATGGCGGAGGGGCTCACTCGCAGGATATCTGCCGCCGCGTCGAAGGTGCCGTATTCGATAACGGTGGCGAAGGTGGTGAGCTGGTCGGTACTGAAACGTGTCATAAGAATATCTTACGCAGTGTGAAAATATTTAGATAGATTTAGGGTTTGTTTTCCCGTATTCTCGTCTCTGGCGCTTCGCACTCTAGCTATCGGGGCGATAATCCCTGTGTCGCATGCTTTTGCCTGGCAAGCTGGTATTAGAGGAGCCACCACCCGCATATCCGCGAAGCCCGTGCCCCGTTTGACCCGCATAGAAAGTTTCACCATGCCCATCTCCCTGTCCCTGCTGTTTCTGGGTGCTACCACCACGATTTCTTTGGTGGCGGCTATTGGTGCCCAGGGAACTTTTGTGCTGCGTCAGGGTATTTTGGGTCGGCATATTACCCCGATCATTATTTTCTGCATTCTGTCGGATGCTCTGATGATTGGCTTGGGCGTGGTGGGCCTGGGCGCTCTGCTGGATGCGGCACCGTGGTTCATTGAGGTGTTCCGTTATGTGGGTGCGGCGTTTTTGGCGTGGTTTGGTTTTGAGGCTGGGCGGCGCGTGTTTACTCCGCACTCCATCGTGGTCGATGATGCGGAGGGCGATTCTCAGTCGTTGAAGGCGGCTCTGCTGACCACGGCGGCGGTGACGTATTTGAATCCGCTGGCGTGGTTGGATACGACTATTCTTTTGGGTTCACTGGCGAACGCCCAGGGCGATCCTGGCCGTTGGTGGTACTACCTGGGGTGCTGCTGCGGTAGTGTTATCTGGTTTTTGATGCTCGGGTATGGTTCGCGTCTGCTTCGTCCGCTCTTTGCGCGTCCTTCGGCATGGCGTGTTTTGGATGGGGCGACGGCGCTTCTCATGGCGTACCTGGTGTTCAATCTGCTGACGATGAACCTGTCGACCCACTAGCTTCTACCCCCTACCCAACCTCTTTTATGCCTTTTCAGGCTCTTTTTCCGTGTCTTCCTCTTCTTCATGGAGTACGAGTACTTCGTTCTTGGGCATGGTGAGCAGGCCCAGGTAGATATCGCGAATAACCAGGATGTGCTTGATTCGCGCAATCATGGGCTTGAGGAAGCTTCGGGCGTATTTTTCGTCGCTACTGGTGGTTGCGACAAAGCTGAGTCCGGAGAACACGGCAACAATCATGGACACCTTGATGACCACGGCGTTGATGTTGGTGTCTACGCCGAGGATTTTGAGGTGTTCGGGTTTGACGGTCATCCACGATTCAATGGTGGTATCGCTAATGGCGATGGACGAGAAGCCCATGAAGAATCCGAAGACGAGCATCATGAAGAGGGTCGCCTGAATAATCTGCCCAATCATGGGGATGATAATGAGGTTGCCCCAGGGCGCGGTTTTGAGGGGTCGGTGTTCGAGGATTTTCTTCTCTTCGACCCAGTCTTGGGCGGTGTTCCATATTCCACCTTCGAGGGCTGCGGCATGCTCGTAGTCGCTCTCGCTAAACCTTGCGATGTCGTCGCCTCTGTTGCGTCCTAGAAGGCGTGCTGTGCGCTCTAGGGAGGTCGTGACGACCACGAACACGGCGAGGAGCCCCATGAGCCCCAGAACAGCCCAGGTGCGCGGGAAGCTGAGCCCGTTGGCGAGCTTCCAGAGGTCTGCGTTCACGAAGATGAAGAGCACGGACACCATGAGTACGGGTAGTACTTTCGCGATCATGGGCGGCAGGGAAGCGAGCTGGTGGATGGCGTGTTTGAGCGACCATCCGAGTACGGTATCTACGCCAAGGAAGATGGAGAGGTAGATTCCGATAACGATGAGAGGGAAGACTTGACCACCGTCGTAGACGAAGTCGAGGCCGTCGAGGCTACTGGATTCAAAGACACCGGCGATGAAGAGTATGCCGGCAAAAAGTACGGTAAGGATACCCGTGGTGATTTGAACCCACTCCGGGGTACGGACCATGAGCATATGGGCAAGAGTAATGAACACACCGGAGATTATCGGCATCACGAGGAAGATGCCGCCGAGCACGAGCATGGGTAGCACTTCATCGCTGAGTGCAGTGTTGGTCGTGATGGCTTTGATATATTCCGGGAGGGACCCCTTTGCGTCATCAACGATGAAGATGAGGATATCGCGCAGGAAGATATAACAGACGTGCATGATGCTCGCCCACAGGATCCAGGGTACGGAGCGCGGGAAGGCGTCGAGAGCACGCTGACGTGCAGGAATGATGAGGGGTACGCCCTGCTTGCGGAACCAGATATTGCTCTGCTTCAGCACATCAGTCTTGCTGTAGCGCTGAGGTTGTGCCTCTTCTGCCACAGCTTTGGTACGCAGTCGTGCCCAGATAGAGCGTGCATCCTTCTGCTGCGGGGTGTTCTGCTCCTGTGTGCTCATGACATAACACTCTACAGGGTCGAGCAGGCCCTTTGATTATGTACCTTTTAGAGTTCTTCTTTCTCGAGCTCAGATCCAATAAAGCGAGCGTATGCGCCTATGAGTAGCTCAGCTGCTTCTTCGTGTCCGGCGTAGATACCTAGTTCCTCGTCCTCACGGCCTGCGTAGGTGCCGCTACTGATTTCGAGTAGGGATTGGGGTGCCTCTGCAGTCTCCGGTGCCAGGGCGTCCAGGATGAAGCTCAGGCTTTCTTCCGATTCTTCAGCTACTCCCAGGAGGCGTCCTAGACGCGTCCCCTGATAGGGCGCAATGCTGAGGACGTCTTCGTTCTCGCACTGGATAATACGCGCGACAGGAATAATATCCCCGTCTGCGGTCTCTTCGAGCAGTAGCTCAGTGGATAGGTCGATGTGGCTCTCCTCGCTCTGCAGGAGCTGCCTGGGCCACCAGAGGTGGATGTATTCGGTGAGTGCTGCCCATGCTTCGTGAGGTTCCAGCGAGCTCTCTACGTAGAGGGCAATAGCGCGTTCTTCATTAGCCTGCTGCGGCTGATCGGCTGGCTCTGGTGCGTGGGAGAACATGGGGTAGTGCATGGTTCTACTCTATCCCAGTGCGCTCCTCTCTGGAGGGGATATTCCTTCCTCCTTCATTTCCCTCGTTAAGGGATATGAGGGTACAAAAAAGGGGCAGACTCACATGGGTCTGCCCCTTTTCCAGCTTTAGCGGTTAAAGCAAAAGAGCCCGCGTAAGCGGGCTCTTTTTATTGCCTATTGGATTGTTATCCAAAAACCATACAGTGAACGCAAACAACAAACAACTCTCTTGAAAAGTAAGCCTTCGGCCTATTAGTACCAGTCAACTCCACGAGTCTTCAG
>NZ_CAJZIE010000034.1:0-23814 GCF_916049665.1 uncultured Rothia sp.
CCTGTAAAAAAACCCTAAACAGGGTGTCAGTAAGCTGTGAATTTACCTGATATCTTGGAAGTAACAGACGAACAAAAGCAGTCGGTGAGCACACAGTCATGCCCGGAAGCTGAGGATCACAATGACCCATCAGAACCCGGAAGCTCGCCGTCGCAGCAGGAGGTTATTCAGTGTTGAATGGTTCTAAAGGAACCCTCTACCGCGGCCGCTGGGGCATGTGGTCCTGGGTTGCTCATCGCATTACCGGTATCGCGATTTTCTTCTTCCTTCTTGTACACATCCTGGATACTGCCGTCGTGCGTATCTCTCCGGAGGCCTACAACGGTGTACTGAGCCTGTACAAGAACCCCATCATGGGCCTGGGTGAGACCGCGCTTGTCGCCGCCATCGTCTACCACGCGTTCAACGGTATTCGCATTATCCTCATTGACTTCTGGGGTAAGGCAACCAACTCGCACGTGGAGCACATCCAGGCGAAGAACAAGGACGGCAACGTCGAAATCAGCCAGAAGGCAACTTACACGCACATCAAGATTCTCTGGGTTGTGCTTTTCCTCTGGGCAATCACCGTTGCTGGCTTCGCAGCACGTCACCTGCCGATCGTTTTCTCGCACATGGGAGGTCACTAAACTATGGCTACTCCGCTTAAGCCCCGCACCTATGTACCCCGTCTGCGTGACAACCGCATCGACGGTGTGAAGTACAACCGCTCCTCCTCCAAGCGCAACAACTTTGAGATGTTCGCTTGGCTGGGTATGCGCCTGTCCGGCGTCGTACTCGTCGTGCTGATTTTCGGCCACCTGTTCTCCAACCTCATGGTCGGTGACGGTATCCACGCCATCGACTTCGGCTTCGTGGGCGGCAAGTGGGCGAACCCCTTCTGGCAGGTCTGGGACCTGCTGCTGCTCTGGCTGGCTATGCTGCACGGTGCTAACGGCATCCGCGTCATCATCGATGACTACGCAGAGAAGGACCGCCTGCGCGTTTGGCTGAAGGTGATCCTCTTCGCAGCATGCGCATTCGTCCTGCTGGTTGGTACCCTCACCATCTTCGCGTTCGACCCCTGCCCCTCCGGCGCAGCGGCTGAACTGCTCCCCAGCTTCTGCTCGGCACGCTAACGGCGACGTATCCGAGACAAACGAAAACATCTAAAACACAGAAAGAACATCATGCAGGTACATAAGTACGATGTAGTGATCGTCGGTGCCGGCGGCGCAGGTATGCGTGCCGCCATTGAGGCCGGTCAGCGAGTTCGCACCGCGGTACTGACCAAGCTATACCCCACCCGCTCCCACACCGGTGCGGCACAGGGTGGCATGTGCGCCGCTCTGGCTAACGTTGAAGAGGACAACTGGGAGTGGCACACCTTTGACACCGTCAAGGGTGGCGACTACCTGGTCGACCAGGACGCAGCAGAAATCATGGCTAAGGAAGCTATTGACGCTGTGCTCGACCTGGAAAAGATGGGTCTTCCCTTCAACCGAACCCCCGAAGGCCGCATCGACCAGCGCCGCTTCGGTGGCCACACCCGTGACCACGGTAAGGCTGCTGTGCGCCGCGCATGCTACGCAGCTGACCGTACCGGCCACATGATTCTGCAGACCCTCTACCAGAACTGCGTTCGCCACAATGTGGAGTTCTACAACGAGTTCTACGTTCTCGACCTGATCCTGGTCAAGGACGAAGAGGGCAAGCCCCGCCCCGCCGGCGTCGTCTCCTACGACCTGGCAACCGGCGAGGTTCACGTCTTCCAGGCTAAGTCCGTGATCTTCGCATCCGGCGGCTGTGGCAAGATCTTCAAGACCACCTCCAACGCACACACCCTCACCGGTGACGGCATGGCTATCGCACTGCGCGCAGGTCTGCCCCTGGAGGACATGGAATTCGTTCAGTTCCACCCGACCGGCCTGGCTGGCCTGGGCATTCTCGTGACCGAGGGTGCTCGTGGTGAAGGCGGTATTCTCCGTAACGCTGACGGTGAGCGCTTCATGGAGCGCTACGCACCCACCATTAAGGACCTCGCACCCCGCGATATCGTGGCACGTGCAATGGCGAACGAGGTGCGCGAAGGCCGCGGCTGTGGCCCCCACAAGGACTACGTGCTGCTGGACCTGACCCACCTGGAGCCCTCGCACATCGACGAGAAGCTGCCCGATATTACCGAGTTCGCTCGTACCTACCTGGCAGTGGAACCGCACCACCAGCCCATCCCGGTGTTCCCCACCGCGCACTACGCAATGGGCGGTATCCCCACCAACAACGAGACCGAGGTCTACCGCAACAGCGAAGAGACCATCCCCGGCCTCTACGCAGCTGGTGAGGTTGCTTGCGTGTCCGTCCACGGTGCAAACCGTCTGGGCACCAACTCCCTGCTGGACATCAACGTGTTCGGTAAGCGTGCAGGCCGCAAGGCTGCAGAGTACGCAGCATCCGCTGAGTTCGTACCCGTTCCGGACGACGCAGCAGATCGCGTTCTCAACATGCTCAACGGCATCCTCGAAGGCAAGGGCACCGAGAAGGTCGGCGCTATCCGCGCAGACCTGCAGAAGGCTATGGAAGCTGACATGCAGGTGTTCCGTACCGACGAGACCATCCGCGCAGCACTGGCAACCATTGCTGAACTGGAAGAGCGTTACAAGAACATCTCCATCCAGGACAAGGGCAAGCGCTTCAACCTCGACCTGCTCGAGGCTGTCGAGCTCGGCTTCCTGATTGAGCTGGCGAAGGTCATGTCCGTTGGCGCGCTGCACCGTAAGGAATCCCGTGGTGGTCACTACCGCGAGGACTTCCCCAAGCGTGACGACGTCAACTTCATGAAGCACTCGATGGTCTACCTCGACCCCGAATCCGAGTTTGAGGGTGTCAAGGGCCTGCGATTCGAAACCAAGCCCGTTGTCTACACCCGCTACGAGCCGAAGGAGCGTAAGTACTAAAATGGCTGAAAACGAACTCCCCGAACCGGAATCCGTCAAGCTGTTTGAGGGTATGACCGGCGGCGACTCCGATTCCATCCCCACGTACGATGTGGTCATCAAGATTCGTCGCTACAACCCGGAAGTTTCCTCCGAGGCGTACTGGGATGAATTCCCGCTGACCATGTACCGCACCGACCGCGTGCTCGATGCCCTGCACAAGATCAAGTGGGAAGTAGACGGCTCCGTCTCCTTCCGCCGCTCCTGTGCACACGGTATTTGTGGCTCGGACGCAATGCGCATCAACGGCCGTAACCGCCTGGCTTGCAAGACCCTGCTGAAGGACCTTGACCTGTCCAAGCCGATTACCGTTGAGCCCATCAAGGGTCTGCCCTGCGAAAAGGACCTCATCGTTGACATGGAGCCCTTCTTCCAGGCATACCGCGAAATCATGCCGTTCTTCATCAACGACTCGAACGAGCCTGAGCGTGAGCGCCTGCAGACCATTGAGGACCGTGCACGTTTCGATGACACCACCAAGTGCATCCTCTGTGCAGCATGTACCTCGTCCTGCCCGGTCTTCTGGACCGACGGTCAGTACTTCGGCCCCTCCGCTATCGTGAACGCACACCGCTTCATCTTCGACTCGCGCGATGATGCAGGTGACCTGCGTCTGGAGATTCTCAACGACAAGGAAGGCGTGTGGCGCTGCCGCACCACCTTCAACTGCACCGAGGCTTGCCCCCGTGGCATCCAGATCACCAAGGCTATCGCCGAGGTGAAGCAGGCAATCCTGAGCCGCTCGCTCTAATCTGAGCACGCGGTATCAGCTGATACAGCATTGACGATTCAAGCCGTCACCCACACCGGGTGGCGGCTTGAATTGTTTGACAGAAAAGGCCCGGCTGAAAGGCTGAACAGAGCATCAATCGGGGCTCCCGCGCGCACAAAAACTCTTCACAATCTGTCATAAAGTCATAGATATTCTCGAGGGCTGTCAGAAAGGGGGAGTAGGTAGGTAAACCTCGGTGTGCGGCGTTATTCTACTGTGTATGGTTTTCGCTAATTCTCGCTACGATTTGTCCACCCCCGTCTTTGACGACTGGGTGGAGCGCATGATGGGTACCCTCGTGCAGTTCCGCCGCGAAGTGCACGCCAACCCGGAGCTTTCGTTCCGTGAGGTGGCGACTACTGAGCGCCTCATGAATCGACTGCGAGAAGCCGGCATGAACCCCGTTGCTTGCGAAGGCACCGGCTGCTACGTCGACATTGGAAGCGGCCCCTTCGCCCTGGCTCTGCGCGCCGATATTGACGCTCTGCCCATTGTTGAGCAGACCGACCTGCCCTACGCATCCACCGTGCCCGGTGTGATGCACGCTTGCGGCCACGATATTCACCAGACCGTCATGCTCGGCGTGGCGCTGGCACTGCACGAACTAAACGAGAAGACCCCGCTGGGCCGTAGCGTCCGCATTCTCTTCCAGCCCGCTGAGGAGCAGCTGCCCGGTGGCGCGGTGCAGATGATTTCGCAGGGTCTGCTCAAGGACATTCCGCGTGCCTTCGCTCTGCACTGCGACCCGAAGGTGGACCTGGGCCAGATTGGTACCCGTATCGGTGCGATTACTAGCGCCTCCGATACTGTGAAGATTCACCTGAGCGGTCACGGCGGTCACACCTCCCGCCCGCACCTGACTGAAGACCTCATCTATGCGATGAGCCAGATTGCTGTACAGGTTCCCGCCGTGCTGACCCGCCGCACCGACGTGCGTTCGGGCGTGTTGGTGGCATGGGGCCAGGTCAGTGCCGGTGTTGCCCCCAACGCTATCCCCGCCGAGGGCTACCTGGCGGGCACTATGCGTTGCCTGGATGTTGAGGTGTGGCGCCAGGCGGGCAACATGCTGGATGAAGTCATCGAGCAGGTTGCCGTACCCTTCGGCGTGAACGCGCGTGTGGAGCACATCCGCGGCGTGCCCCCGGTTGTCAACACCGACCTGGAAACCACCATGCTCGAGAACGCAGCCCGCGCCGAACTGGGCGAGGACTCCATTGTGCTGGTCGAGCAGTCCATGGGTGGCGAAGATTTCGCGTGGATGCTGCAGGAAGTTCCCGGCTCCATGTTCCGCCTGGGTACCCGCGCCCCCGGCGACCCCACCTACGATTTGCACCAGGGCGATTACGCCCCGAGCGAGCAGGCGATCGGCATTGGTGTGCGCGTCATGGCGGCAACTGCCCTGCGTGCCGTCCGTTTTGAGCTGGCGAAGGCTGCGAAGGCGGCGAACCCCATCCGCGATGAGGCACGCTAAAGAGCTTTTCGAAAGCTTATAAGCCAGGCTTGAAAGTACGACTATATAGTCGCATCAAGCCTTGAAAGCTGTACAAGTTTCACCCCGTTACCTCTCACCGAGTGACGGGGTGAAACTCTATGCACGCGATAGAATTAAAAGGATTATGAGGACATTTGCGTTATGTTCCCGACCCCGTGCCCACACACCCTCGGGGGATGAAGGAGGTAGCGCATCATCACACGGCGCACGCCGGAGGAGGACACCCAATGAGCTTCTTTGGAATCGGCAAGAAGAAGTTGGATGAACAGTCGCGCGAAGAACAGAGCGCCGAAACTGCTAAGGCTCAGAAAGAACAGGCAAACGAAGACGCTCCCAAGAGCGCACGACTGAGCGAAAAGATTATGGAGCAGCAGCAGTGGGAGGATTCTCTGCGACGCTTCGTGAAGTCTGAGAGTGCCCGCCACCAGAATCATGAGGAAGAGCAGAGCGAAGAGTACCGCGCTGTTGAGGATCTCAAGCGTGCCCTTCTGCACGGTGACGAGAAGGTTGAAGAATTTTCTGCCGCTGAGGAGCTGACCGAGGAACAGGCGGAGGAGCAGGAGCGTCGTAGCCTGCTGGCGGCGCTTGGCGCTTTCCCCCAGGAATCTGGGGAGCCTGTTGAGACCGAGCAGGTCGCTGAGGTCCAGGACGTTGAAGAAGAAGCCGCCCCGGTTGCTGAGCCCGCTACTCCCGCGTTCCTGCGCGATGACGAGGAGGGCGCTGGTGGGGGTGCATCTACCGAGGCTGAGGAATCTAAGGATGCCGCTGAGGATGCGCGTTCCCATTTTGAGGAGCACCTGCGTGCGCTGCGTGCCCAGAACACCGAAGATACTGCCGCTGAGGTCGCTGAGGAGACTGCAGTTGAGGCAGAGGGCGGCGAAGAGCCCGAGGTTGTCGGAGCCTCTGTAGAACCCACCGACAACAAGTCTGAGAACGCTCATTCTGTATCTGAGCCTGCATCTGAGGATGCTCCCGCTGATGCTGAGGACTCCCTGACCGTAGAAGACATGAGGGAAGCCCGCACCCGCGCCGCCGTCACCGAGGCACAGAACGCCGGTCTGGACGACTTGGCGGCCGCCTACGCTGCTCGCCTGGGCATCACCCTCGATAGCGAAGAAGAGACCTTTGGTGAGGTCGCCTCCGATAAGGTAATCGCTGAAGAAGCTCCTGCTGATGAGGTAGTTGCTGAGGAAGCAGAGCCCGCTGAGGCACCCGAGTCCACTGAAGCTGCTGAATCTGTCGAAGACGCTGAGGCCTCTGAAGCACCCGCACCTGTTGCTGAGGTTGCTGAAGACTTCGAATCCGAAGAGACCGTTGACCTTACCGCAGGTGTAGAAGAGGCTGCAGAGCCTGTTGCCGCTGGTGAGGAAGAGCCGATTGAGGCTGTCGTTGAGGCACCCGAACTGCTGGCATCTGAACTTACTGAGGAAGAAGACGCGGTCTCTGACGAGACCGAGTTGCTCTCCGCTGTATCCGTTGAGGAGAAGCACGAAGCGTCCGTCTCTGAAGCGCTCGAGGCTGAGGGTTTCGACGCTGAAGAAGAGAACACCGCAGAGCTGATCTTTGACGCCTCCGCTGTTGAAGAAAGCACCGCGGAAGAAACCGCTACGGAAGAGCCTGCTACCAAGAATGAGGACTCTGCATCTGAGGAAGCTGAAGACACCGACTCTGAGGAAGACAAGCCCGCCAAGAGCGCCTCTGTAGCTCCTGCTCTTGCCGCTGTTGCCGCGCCCGTGGCTGCTACAGCTGCCATTGCCTCCGCCGCAAAGGCTGAAAAGGCTGAGGAGAAGGCAGAAAAGGGCACCTCTCAGGGTGTCGCCCTGACCGCAGAGGCCATCGACAAGAAGGAAGCGGAGAAGCAGGAGGCTTCCGCTCGCGAAGAGTTCGCTCAGGAGCCCGCTGCAGAGTTGAAGGAAGCTGAGCAGAAGCTCAGCGAAGACGAGGCAGAGCTGGTTGCCGAGTCCAACATCCTGAACGAGCCCGCAGAGGGCGCAGCGACCCTGCCCGCTCTCCCCGAGCAGCGCGCTCTCCATGGCCTCACGGAGCTCATGCGAACCCGCGGTTCGGGCACCATGAGCCTGGAACTGCGCCAGGTAGATGAAGATATGCACTATCGTCTGCTGCACCGCGGCCGTGAGATTGAAACCGGCATTGTCGTGCCCGGCGTTGACTGGTTTGCACCCGTTGCGGCACTGTACACCGAAGCTCAGCAGGCCGGCGCAACCTGGAACCGTGCGGCGGTATCCCTGAATCCGCGCCTGGGTGACGGCCTGGAGGTCCACGCATCCTACCTAGGCGCTGTGGACGGTCAGACTATTAGCGAGAGCTTCCTGCTGGAAGGCTCCGCCGTCGAGGCTAAGCCTGTTGCGACCGCTGAGGCCGCTGAGGCTACTTCGCAGGAGGAGACTCAGGAAGCTGCTGTTCAGCGCGTTGACTCGGTTGAGGCTGAACGTGAGGCTATCGAGCGTGAGCTTGAGGCTGAACTCGCTGAGAAGCAGGCGGCTAACGAGGCTGAGGCCGCTGTTGAATCCATTGAAGAGCCCGTTTCTGAAACTGCTGAAAAGGGTGCCTCTTCGGGTCTGCTGCCTGCCGCCGGTCTTGCTGCGGCCGGTACCGTAGCGGCTGGTGCTGCTGTCGCCTCCGCTCAGGAGAAGGACGAAGCACACGCGGAGGAGCCTGCTGCGGCTGTTTCTGCTGAGCCCACCCAGGCTGATGCTGAGCCGGTTGAGTACGAGCACGATTACGAGAACGACCCGGTCTTCGGCGCTGCCAGTGTAGAGCCCGAGACTGAGCAGGCTGAAGAGTCTGTCGCTGAGGCATCTGAGGCTTCTGAGACCTCCACTGAGGAGCTTGATGAGTCTGGTGAAGACATGGAAGCCGCCCTGGCTGCCATTGTTGCCAATGCTCAGAAGAAGCTGGATGCAGAGGAAGAAGCTCCTGCCGCTGAGGAAGCCCACGCTGAGGAAGCTTCGGCTGTCGAGGAACAGAAGGCTGCCGCTCCCGTGGTCGCAGAGTCCTTCACCCTGGACCGTACCCAGCCCGTTGAAGAAGCTGCAGATGAGCCGGTTGCAGAGCAGACCGAAGAGCCCGCCCTGCCCGCGTTCCTGGATGACTCTGAGCTGCTGGCCGAGCACGAGACCTCCGCTGCTTCCGCTGAAGCGCACGCTGAGGCACCTGCCCTGGAAGACGCTGAGCCCGTCGCTGAGAGCGCATCTGTGGCTCCCGGCCTGGCTGGTGCTCTTGCCGCAGCTGCCGCTGTGGGTGCCGCCGGCGCCGCTGCGAAGGCAACCGAAGCAAAGGCATCTGAGCCGAAGGCTACCGAGGTAAAGGCTCCCGCCGCTCAGGAAGAGCCCGTTGAGAAGGCCGCTGAGCTCAAGACCGTTGAGGTGACCCCCGCGGCTAAGATTGGTGAGGCTCCCACAGCGGTTGCGCCTGCATCCGAGGCTGCCGCTCAGGCTACCCCGGCTGCACCCGCTGTAGCTTCTGCACCCGCCGCTCTGCCGGAGACCGCCCCCGCGGGCCTTTCCTCCAGCATCTCAGCGTCGGCTCTGAGCGAGCTCAACCAGCTGCCCACCATCGTGGCTGAGCCGGATACCCCCTCCGCTGCGGCTCAGAGCCCGCTGGTTCCCTCGGAGACTCAGCTGGCAATCGGCAACCTGGTTCTGACGGAGGCTCAGGTCGCTCAGCGTCTGGCGCCGGTCGTCGAGCACCTCTTCGGCGAGAACGGCACCGCAAAGGACGCCACCACCGTGCTGATTCGCGTGCGTGCGCTCGGTTCCTACTACGATGCTCTGACTCACGTGCGTCGCAACGGCTTCTGGGAGCAGGTCCGTACCTTCGAGCTGATTCCCGAGACCCTGCTGGACATCCCGGCGCTGAAGACCGACTCGTACAGCGAGGGCGAGGGCTCGCCGCTGGCCATGAGCCTGACCTTCACTCCGGGCGTGCCGGTTCAGGCGGCGTTCGACTATGCGAATGAGCAGGCGTTTGTCACCTACCCGCGTCCGCTGGATGTTGAACGTTACGTTGAGGAGCTGCGTATGTTCCCGCGTCTGGGTTCGAAGATTCCGGCTCATATGACGAGCGCTCTGTCGCACTGGAACCTCTAAACCCTGTTGAGGTGCGCCGCGCCGGCTCCCCGTGTGGGGGTCGGCGCGGCGTGCTATGTTTGTCATTTTTTCGATGAGGAAGATTGTTATGACTGATACCCCTAATACGCCTGACGCTTCTGCAGTGCAGAACGTTCAAGACACCGCCGCCCGTGCGGCTGAGGCCTTTGGCACCCTGGTGGAGACCATGGCGCTGTTGCGTGCCCCCGGCGGTTGCCCGTGGGACGCTGAGCAGACCCATGCCTCCCTGATCCGCTACCTCGTGGAGGAAGCCTACGAGGTTGTTGAGGCGGTGGAGACCGGCGGCGAGCCGAACATGCCGCTGCTGCGTGAAGAGCTCGGTGACGTGCTGCTGCAGGTGGTATTCCACTCCGATATTGCTGCGGCGAACCCGCAGGGCTTCGATATTGTGCAGGTGGTTGAGGGTCTGGTGCAGAAGCTTCGTTCGCGCCACCCGGACGTGTTCACGGCTGAGTCTGAGGGCTCTTCGGAGGCGCCCCGTACCGCAGCTGAACAGCAGGCGGCGTGGGATGCGTTGAAGAAGAAGGAGAAGAGCGACCGCGGTGCGCTGGACGGTATTCCGCCGCATCTGCCAGCGCTCGCTATGGCTGAGAAGACTGCTGTGAAGGCGCGTAAGGCGGGTATTATTCTGCCGCCGGAGCCGACGAGCATGGAGGACGACCTGCGCTACATGCACACTGAGGAGGAATTCGGTGAGCTGCTGTTTGCCCTGGTGAGCCGTGCACAGCGTAACGGCTTGGATGCCGAGCGTGCCCTGCGTTCGTACACTCGCCGTTACATTGCTCAGCACACGCATGATGAGCCGAGCTTCTAGACACTCCGGCTGATGTGTTTTTGGAGGCGCCGTGGAACCTGTTCTCTGAGGGAATAAGAGGTTCCGCGGCGCCTTCCGTTTGTTTGGGGTCGTGTTGGGTGGCCGCAAGGATGCTCAGGGTGCTTACCCCTGCATTTGGGCTCATGTTGTGCTTTGGGCGGGTACCCACACCCTCCCAATGTGGGGGAGTGTGGGTCTTGTTCCGCTTTGTAGCGCGCGACTAAGGGTTATTGAGACCTTCATTAAGGCGATAAAAAAGCGGTGGCAACTAGTGTGTTTGTGTGGGAGTTTTGCTAGAATTTAGGGGACGCGACTTGTCCACTACCGGGTGAGCCGTTCACATCCTTGACATCTCATAAGGAGAACAATTCATGGCTGTTATTACCGCAGTTCACGCACGCCAGATCCTGGATTCCCGTGGCAACCCGACCGTTGAGGTTGAGGTTCTGCTCGAAGACGGTGCTTTCGCACGCGCAGCTGTGCCCTCGGGCGCATCCACCGGTGAGTGGGAGGCTGTTGAGCGCCGCGATGGCGACAAGTCCGTATACCTGGGCAAGGGCGTTCTGGGTGCAGTGAAGTCTGTTATCGAAGAAATCGCTGAAGAGGTCATCGGCATTGAGGCTTCCGACCAGCGCGCTGTTGACGCAGCCATGATTGCTCTGGATGCAACCAACAACAAGGGCAAGCTGGGCGCAAACGCAATCCTGGGTGTCTCCCTGGCTGTTGCTAAGGCAGCTGCTGAGTCCGCTGACCTGCCCCTGTACAAGTACCTCGGCGGCCCGAACGCTCACGTTCTGCCCGTCCCCATGATGAACATCCTCAACGGTGGTTCTCACGCAGACTCCAACGTTGACATCCAGGAGTTCATGATTGCTCCCATCGGCTTCGACAACTACTCTGACGCTCTGCGCGCAGGTGTTGAGGTTTACCACTCCCTGAAGTCCGTGCTGCACGACCGCGGCCTGGCAACCGGCCTGGGCGACGAGGGTGGTTTCGCACCCAACCTGGAGTCCAACGCAGCTGCACTGGACCTGATCGTTGAGGCAATCGAGAAGGCTGGCTACAAGCCGGGCGAGCAGGTTGCACTGGCACTGGACGTTGCTTCCTCCGAGTTCTACAACGACGGCGCATACGAGTTCGAGGGCCAGAAGAAGTCCGCAGCTGAGATGAGCGCATACTACGCTGACCTGGTTGCTAAGTACCCGCTGGTTTCCATCGAGGATCCCCTGGATGAGAACGACTGGGAGGGCTACAAGACCCTGACCGAGCAGATTGGTGACAAGGTCCAGATCGTTGGTGACGACCTGTTCGTGACCAACCCCGAGCGCCTGGCTCGCGGTATCGAGGAGGGCGCAGCTAACGCTCTGCTCGTGAAGGTGAACCAGATTGGTTCGCTGACCGAGACCCTGGACGCAATGGAGCTGGCTCAGCGCCACGAGTACCGTTGCATGGTTTCTCACCGTTCCGGTGAGACCGAGGACGTCACCATCGCGGACCTGGCTGTTGCAACCAACGCTGGCCAGATCAAGACCGGTGCTCCCGCACGTTCCGAGCGCGTTGCTAAGTACAACCAGCTGCTGCGCATTGAGGAAGAGCTGGGCGACGCAGCTGTTTACGCTGGCAAGTCCGCTTTCCCCCGCTTCAAGGCATAAGTTACTGAAGCATCCGACCGCGTGAGCGGTTAGGTTTCAAGGAGGCGGTGCTACCCCGTAGGGGAGTGGCACCGCCTCCTGCTCTGTGTTGAGGCTAGTAGCGGCGATAGCGCACGAGGTGGAGCCCACACGATGCCGCATGTAGCGCCTGCAACATAGCGCCGGGGAAACCCTCCGAACCCGGTAGAATATGAAGGAAGCGTTTAGCGGTACAGAACGGAACGAAGGATAGGGCAATGAGCCAGCGAGCAAACCAGCAGACCCGGTCGCACTCTACGAGTTCCACCGAACCCGCTCAGGGCGCTACCACCTCCGAAGAACCGCGTGGCGCCGCGAAGGAAGCTGGCACCTCCCTGTTGAAGAAGGCCAGCGCCCTCTTCTTTGGTGTGGGTTTGAACCAGCGTCACCCTGAGCGTGAACGTCAGGCGCAGGCTCGCCGTGAGGAACGTGCCCGTCGCCGCGCCGCGGCGCAGCAGGGCCGTGAAGAGGGCGGGTACGACGCCCCCGTGGCGGCTCACATGTTCTCCGGCCGTAGCTTCTTGACCGCTGTTGTGGTGGGCGTGATTGCGCTCGGTACCGCATACCCGGTGGTCACCTACATTGACCAGGACCGGGAAATTAAGCGAATCAACACGCACATTTCTCAGCTGCAGCAGGAGAACGCGCAGCTGAAGGCGGAGCAGACCTGGTGGAATGACGACAACTATGTTCGCCAGCAGGCACGTAGCCGCCTCTACTATGTGAACCCCGGGGACACCCCGTACGTTGTCACCGGCATTACCGAGGACTCTACGAAGGCGGACGGCACTTCTGCGAACGCGAAGAACGCCCCCGAGGAAGCCTGGACCACCAAGGTTTGGAATTCTCTCGAGAAGAACTAGCCCCAGCTGCCGGCAGGAACCCTGCCCAGGCAGACACCCGGCATCAGTGGACGAGGCGACCCCTCGTCCCAGAAACTTAGGATTATGAGCACCGAAAACACCATTGAAGAGCTGAAGGCACGCACCCCCGGCGGCTTCGGCGTAACTGTTGAAACCCTGACCCCCACCGAGCAGGACATCCGCGTCCTTTCCGCGCAGCTGGGCCGTAAGGTCCGCGACGTGGTTGAGATTCCGGCACGCTGCGTGTGCGGTAACCCGCTCGTGGCTGCTACCGCGCCGCGCCTGAGCAACGGCACCCCCTTCCCGACCGTTTTCTACCTGGCGCATCCGGTGATTACCGCTGCGGCTTCCCGTCTGGAGGCGGGCGGTCTGATGTACGAGATGACCGACTCGCTGGCTGAGGATGCCGACCTGGCGGCACAGTACGCTGCCGCGCACGAGAACTACCTGGCTGAGCGTGAGCGCATTCGTCTGATTAACGGTACTGATGAGGTCCCCGAGATTGACGGCATCTCTGCTGGCGGCATGCCGACCCGCGTGAAGTGCCTGCACGCTGTGATTGGCCACACCCTGTCGGTGGGTCGCGGTGTGAACCCGATGGGTGACCGCGGCCTGGACGCTATCGCCGAGTGGTGGACCCCCGAGGTCTGCTCCTGCGACCCCGCGTGGCGTGAAGAAGCCTAAATAATTGATTCTGGTGCGCCCGCATCGTCGTCAGTGACGGTGCGGGCGCATAATAGATAGAAGAAAGAGCGCCGAAAAGCGAAAATTTTCGCCTGCGGCGCTCGCGTTGCCTTTTGGCACTGATTGGTATTGAAGACCTGAAAGGAACCCACCGTGCGCGTTGGAGCGATTGACTGCGGTACGAACTCTATTCGCCTGCTGATTGCTGATTCCACTACTGAGGTGGTGGACGGGGTCGAGAAGACCGTCCTGAAGGACGTGGTGCGTGAGATGCGCATTGTGCGTCTGGGGCAGGGCGTGGACGCGACCGGCTGGCTGGCGCAGGAGGCGCTGGACCGTACTTTCGCTGCGGCGCGTGAGTATGCGCAGCTGCTGAAGGAGCACGGCGCTGATTCTGTGCGTTTCGTGGCGACCAGTGCGACTCGCGATGCGGGTAACCGCCAGGTGTTCGTGGATGGTATCCGTGAGATTCTGGGCATTGAGCCCGAGGTCATCAGCGGTGATGAGGAAGCTGCGCTGTCCTTCGCCGGCGCGGTGCGCGCTGTCGGTTACGGCGATGGCGACACCCTGGTGTTCGACCTGGGCGGCGGTTCGACTGAGTTCGTGCTCGGTGACGAGTCGGGTGTGAAGGCTTCCCGTAGCGTCAATATTGGTTGTGTGCGTCTGACTGAGCGTCACATGATGAGTGCCCCGTCGACTGAGTCCCAGATTGCTCGCGTTGAGGCTGATACTGATGAGGCTCTTGAGGTGGCTCGTAAGACCGTGCCCCTGCAGGATGCACGCCGCGTGGTGGCTGTGGCTGGTACCGCAACCACCGTGGCTGCTGCCGCCCTGGGTCTGGACCGCTACGATTCTGAGGCTATTAACGCTCAGAGCTTCTCCGTGGAGACCGTTCAGAAGACCGCCCGCTGGTTGGCTTCGCTGAGCCGTACTGAGCGTGAGGAGCTCGGCTACATGCACCCCGGCCGGGTGGATGTGATTGGTGCCGGCGCGACGATTTACGCCCGCATCTTGACCCGTCTGAATGAGATGACTGACGGTGCCGTTGATTCGGTGACCGTCAGCGAGCACGACATTCTGGACGGTATCGCTCTGTCCCAGCTGTAGGCTTGAGCGCTCGCGCCGTGAACCGATGGTGGTTCACGGCGTGGCTCAGCTTGAGGAGTTTTAATGGTTCGTTCTGAGCATCTTCGTTCTGAGCGTCGGCGAGGTACGCCCCTGACCGGCTGGTTTGTTGCGCCGTCTTTTGCTTCTGGGTCTCGTGTATGTGGTGCGCGCGCCTCGGTTGTTTCTGATCGAGGCGCTTCTCGCCGTGCCCGCAAGGTTGCTGCTCTGGGCGCTAGCGCCGCGTTGACTCTTCTGCCGCTGTGGACCCCGCTGGCGCCTGCCGCCTGGGCGACGGACCCGACGCCTTCAGCTTCTGCGTCCCCGAGCCCGAAGCGGGAGGTGACGGCGACTCCTTCGCCGTCGGGTACTGCGGTTCCGAAGACTTCGGCAACTCCGAGTAAAGGCACGTCGACCACGAATGGTGATGATGTTCGTCACCGCGAGTACTGGCTGAAGGAGTACGGTATTACGTCGCTGTGGTCGCAGGCTACGGGTAAGGGCGTGACGGTTGCCGTAATTGATACGGGCGTGGATGGTACCCACCCGGATCTTGAGGGTAACGTGCTGCGTGGTACCGATGTCTCGGGCGTGGGTAGCGAGGACGGCTGGAAGGGCCTGGGTGCTGAGCCGATGCACGGCACGGAGGTTGCTTCTCTGATTGCCGGTCACGGTCACGATACGCAGGGTTACTCTGCGATTGCGGGTCAGCCGGGTAAACCGACCGGCATGATTGGTGTGGCTCCCGAGGTGAAGATTCTGCCGATTTCGCTGAATATGGGTACGACCGGCGGCAAGAGCATTGATGAGCAGATTCCTGCGGCGGTGCGCTACGCGGTCGACCACGGGGCTCAGATTATTAACATGTCGATTGGTTCGAATAAGACGAGCTGGCCGCAGAGCTGGGATGAGGCGTTTGCCTACGCTGAGCAGAAGGGCGTGCTGATTGTTGCGGCTGCGGGTAACCGTGGTAGCGGCTTGACTCAGGTTGGTGCTCCGGCGACGATTCCTGGCGTGTTGACGGTGGGTGGTATTGACCGGAATAAGCAGGTTTCTGAGGGCTCGTCGACTCAGGGCATTTCGATTGCTGTGGTTGCTCCGAGTACGGATATGATTGCGGCGGCTCCCGGTAATGGGTACATGCTGTGGTCGGGTTCTTCGGCGGCAGCCCCTCTGGTGACGGGCGTTGCGGCGTTGTTGAAGCAGAAGTATCCGCAGGAGTCGGCGGCTCAGCTGGCTCAGCGTTTGATTGCTTCGGCTGATGATGCTGGTGCGACGGGCCGTGACCCGTTGTACGGCTACGGTGTGTTTAACCCGCAGGATGCGATGGCTTTGCCTGCGCCTAAGGTGACGGCGAATCCGCTGGGTTCGATTTCTGAGTGGATTGCGGTGCATCGTAAGCAGCAGGTGAGTGAGCCGACTCCGAGTGATGCTGCTCCGGTGCATGAGGAGGGTGAGAGCATTGTGAAGGCGGCTGCGCCGGATGCGCGTCGCCCTCCGGAGGATCGTGGCTGGTTGCCGCCGGTGATTTTGGCGGCTTTGACGCTGTGGCTGACGATTATTACGGCTGGTTCGGTGCATCGTTTGCACAGGCTGCATGTAAGTGCGGGTGAGGCTGCGCGGATGGCTCGTGCGGCGGCGCATCATCCGGGTTCTCATCAGGGTTCACGTCGGGGCGCTCGCCGGACCTCTCGTTAGCATCGTTTGATTGCGTTTTTCTGTTCGCCCGGGGCTGACTTTTGAGTTAGTCCCGGGCTTTGTGATGCGGGGGCTGGCTTTCGACGGGGGAACACCCCAATAAACGAAAATATCGAACATACCGCGCAAAAAACGGAAAGAGTGATTTAGACCGTAATCCACATCACGAGATGAACCCTGTTCATATCTTCAAAACTTTTAACTTAGGGTCAGCTCAAAGGGGCCATAAGTGCGAAATCACCTAAACAAAGGCGTAAAATAAAAGACAACAGGTATGTGATAGACAGGCTCGTGCTGCTAGCCACTTCGCGTTGCGCAAGGACTTCCAGAGCGAGCCGCTTTGTTCGTCAGGGGAGCTTTCGGAACGAGCCGAAAGTTGCACATATCAACCTACCGGGGCTACCGAACCTCGGTACCTAAAGACTAGGAAGTAACAAAATGGCATTCACTAAGGTGGCACAGGACCGTCCTCGCGTCCTGATCGTCGGTGGCGGCTACGTCGGCTTCACCGTTGCTAAGAAGATTCAGAAGGCTATCAAGGAGACCGGTGGCGTCGTCACCATCGTTGAGCCGAACCCCTACATGACTTACCAGCCCTTCCTCCCTGAGGTTGCAGCAGGTTCCATGGAAGGCCGTAACGCAACTGTGCCGCTGCGCCAGCACCTGCGCGACACCGAGCTGATTCCCGGCCGCGTTGTCTCCATCGACCACGCAAACCGCACCGCTGTTGTTGAGCCCACCGACAACGGTGAGCCCTTCGAGCTGAAGTACGACGAGATTGTTCTCGGCGCAGGCGCTGTGACCCGTGCATTCCCGATTCCGGGTCTGGCAGAGGTTGCTATCGGTCTGAAGACCATTGAAGAGGCAGTCTCTGTTCGTAACTGGGTTCTGGACCGCATCGAGGTTGCATCCATGCTGTCCGACGCTGAAGCTCGCCGCCGCGCCCTGACCTTCGTTGTTGTTGGTGGTGGCTTCGCTGGCGTTGAGACTATCTCCGAGCTCGAGGACATGGCACGCGTTGCTGTGGAGCGCAACGAGCGTCTCTCCGTTTCTGACCTGCACTTCGTCATGGTTGAGGCTGCACCGCGCATCATGCCCGAGGTTCCCGCAGACCGTGCCGAGAAGGTCGTTGCAGAGCTGCGTGCACGCGGCATCGAGATCCTGCTGAATACCTCCCTCTCCGACGCAACCGACGGCAACCTGCAGCTGATCAACATGGCTGACAAGTCCCCCGCAGGCGAGATTAAGACCGATACCCTCATCTGGACCGCAGGTGTGGCAGCATCCCCGATGCTGAAGAACACCGACTTCCCGATCGACGAGCGTGGCCGCGTTCGCGTGGGCGCAGACCTTCGCGTCACCGGTGACGACGGTGTGGTCGAGGGTGCTTGGGCTGCAGGCGACAACGCTGCTGTTCCGGACCTTTCCGGTGGCGGCGTGGGCGGCTTCTGCGTTCCCAACGCTCAGCACGCTTCCCGCCAGGCTGTTGTTCTGGCTAAGAACCTGCTGGCTGCTCGCCGCGGCGAGCCTCTGACCGACTACTACCACGAGACCATTGGTGTTGTGGCAGGTCTGGGCCTGTGGAAGGGCGTTGCAAACTTCAAGGGCAAGACCATTGGCGGTCCGCTGGCATGGATCATGCACCGCGGCTACCACGGCTCTGCAATCCCCACCACCGAGCGTACCGTTCGCGTTATGACCACCTGGGCTCTGAACCAGATCTTCGGCCGCGACACCTCCTCGATTCGCCACCAGCGCTCCCCGCGCCTGGCATTCCAGGAAGCAACCGGTACTGCACCGGCACGCCAGAAGGCAAAGCTCTAAAATAGCCTGACTTAGGGGTATGCCCCTGAGATAGCGCATTTGAGATAAAGCAATGGGCGGTGTGGAAGACCTTAGTCTTCTGCACCGCCTATTCTGCGCCTGGGTGCTTGCGAGCTGTCTAGCTTAGCCGCCCACCGGTGCTTTTGCATGATGCTTGCTGAGGCAGGGTGCGGGGAACTGCTTGAAATGTGTTTCCGCTTAGGTTCGAGTGCGTTTTCGTGGAATAATAATTACTTGTGTCCCGGACTGTTCGGGATACGCCCTCATAGTCCAATTGGCAGAGACAGAGGACTTAAAATCCTTGTGTTCTGGGTTCGAGTCCCAGTGGGGGCACAGCATAGACGCGCGTAGATGTGCGGTATAGATGGGCGGCGGCTCTTCCCGTGGGGGAGGGGCCGCCGCTTGCGTATCTGAAGGTTTACATATCTGGGGTTTTGTGGGGGTGAAAAGGCGATGCCCCCGACCAGTTCGGTTGCCATGGGGATGCCCACCTGCTCGAAGGAAGCGATGGTACCCGTGGGCTCCACTCTCAAAAACGCCCGCATACCGTCTTCCGGAGCTCAAAAACGTGAGACCCTAGAAGAGACACCGCCACAGACGCACCCCCGCCTGAATGGGGTAGCAGAGTCAGAAAGGCACAGCATGCAGACTAAGCCCTCAATTATCGCCGTCGATATGGATGGAACCTTCCTCACCGACTCCAAAACCTTCGACACCGAACGGTTCGCGCGCATCCTGCCCCGCCTGCAGGCGCAGGGAATCCACTTTGTCGTGGCGAGCGGAAACACCCACGCCAAACTGCAGGACTATATGCGCGGTTTCGAGAATCAGGGCCTCACCTACATTGCTGAGAACGGTGCTTACCTTGCCGATGATAGCGGTCAGCTTGCCGTGCACCCCTTTGAAGAGGAGGATGTCCCACGCATCATTGAGGTAGTGCAGGGGCTGGACCAAATCGGTCTGCTGGTCTGCACCACCGAGGGTATTTACCTGCCCAAGGATCGTTGCGACCAGATCGTGCACATGATTCGCGGCTATTTTGAAGACACCGGTCAGGAGCTTCCCGAAACCCTCACCCTGGAGGACTTTGCGGCGTTCTTCTTCCCCGGCTCGGTCATGGTTGACTCTATTGAAGATTTTGAGGGTGCACCCATTAAATTCCCGCTGCTGACCCCGCCAAAGCAGACGCAGCAGCTGAGCGTCTACCTGCGCGAGGCTCTTCCGCAGACCGTCACCCCGATGGTGAGTGGCTTCGGTGCCATTGACCTGGTGCGTACCGGTGTCAATAAGGCGACCGGTCTGAAGGACCTATGCGAGCGTCTGGATGCTGATCCGGCGGGCATTCTTGCCTTCGGTGACGGTGAGAACGACATGGAGATGCTCCGCTACGCGGGCTGGGGTGTTGCTATGTCTAACGCCCCGGAGGTTGTGCGAACTGCTGCTGACGAGGTGATTGGCTCGAACGAGGAACAGGCAGTTCTGGAGTATCTGGAGCAGCTCCTTGATCGTTTGGAAGCTTCGCACTAGACGCTTCACAAAGAGACGCGCAGAAGCCTTTGCATGCGGGGCGGCGCGGGCCTGGGTGAACCTCAGGTAAACACCGCCCTGAAATATTCTGGCAAGGTCGCTAGAAGCCCATGCTGGTAACGAACAGCGCCCGTGAGCACAGAATCTATCCGATATAATTAACAGAATTAGTTTTGTACCCGTTTAAGGAGAGAAAGATGGCGGGAAACCCGCTTCTGAATTCAATGACGAAGAATGTCACTCAGGGTGACTCTCGTTTCGGTCGTTTTGGTGCGCAGCCGCAGCAGACCAGCCAGCAGGCGCAGTACGGTCAGCAGGCACAGTACGGTCAGCAGCAGACCTATGGCCAGTACGGTCAGCAGTATGATCAGCAGGGCTACGGCCAGAACACCTACGGCCAGCAGCCCTATGGCCAGCAGTATGGTCAGCCCCAGTACGGTCAGCAGGCACAGTACGGCCAGCCGTACGGTGAGGCTGACTACGGCGTAGCAGCCCCCACCTACTCGGAGCCCATCCCCGCCGGTGAGCGCCTGACCATGAACGATGTCTTGGTTAAGACCGGTATCAACCTGGGCCTGGTCGCTGTCGGTGCCGCTGTTGCATGGAATGCACCGGTGCTGCTGCTCCTGGGCATGGTTGGCGGTCTGGTCCTGGGTCTGGTGAACTCCTTCAAGAAGAAGGTTTCCCCGATTCTGGTCATGACCTACGCGCTCATGGAAGGTCTGCTACTCGGTGGTCTGTCCGCTGTTGTGGATATGCGCTACCCCGGCGTGGCAGTTCAGGCGGTTCTGGCAACCCTCGTGGTTGCGGGTGTGACCCTGGCTCTCTTCGCCAACGGCAAGATTCGCACCACCCCCAAGCTGAATAAGATTTTCATGATTGGTGCGCTCAGCTACCTGGGTTACGGCCTGGTGTCCATGCTGACCGCGGGTATCTTCGGTTCCTCGCTGAACAGCTTCTCTATTGGTGGTATTCCGCTGGGCCTGGTGGTTGGTCTGTTCGCTGTTGCGCTGGCAACCTACTCGCTGCTGCTGGACTTCACCACCACCTCCGAGGCTGTGGAGGCTGGCCTGCCCGAGCGTGAGTCTTGGCGCCTTGCTTTCGGCCTGACCGCTTCTCTGGTCTGGCTGTATGTTGAGATCCTGCGTGTTCTCATGTACCTGGCAAGCATCTTTAGCAACGACTAAAGCTCACTTTGAGGCGGCGGTACCGTGATGGTGCCGCCGCCTTTGCCGCTTTACTTCCCCGATGTATCGAGGCGCAGGGGAGGGGCGCAACAACATCACCACATACCGCCTCCGCTGGGGCAGCCGAAGCTGCCCCGCGCGGGCGCGACACCGATAACGAGTTGGAGACACCGTGAAAATTACACCTGTTGCAGAAGAGCATGTAGCCGAGGAGGAGCGCGGCTACCGGGTGCCTTTTGCTATGGAAGTTGCTGGTGCTTGGGCGTGGCGCATCATTATGATTGCCGGTGCCGGTTGGATCCTTTGGAAGGGCCTGGGGCACGTCTCCCTGCTGGTTATTTCTCTTCTGGTGGCTCTGCTGCTGGCGGCTCTGCTGAGCCCCGCCGTGATGCTTCTGCGTAAGAAGGGCGTTCGTGCCGGTGGCGCGGCGGCTATTGCCGAAATCGGTATGATTCTGGTGCTCGCCGGTATTATTTCGCTGACCGGTCAGCAGATTCTGCGCGGTTTTGTGTCCATGGCGGATAAGGCGATGCAGGGCTACCAGCAGCTGATTGGTTGGCTGAAGAACCTCGGCTACGAGTTCGGTGCAGACCAGCTGAACCAGCTGCTGGAACAGATGGAGAGCGCTGTAACCAATAACCCCAGCTCCGTGCTGCACGGTGTGTCTCAGGTGGGTTCGACTGCGGCTGAGGTTGCAACCGGCACCCTGCTGACCCTGTTTACCCTGGTCTTCTTCCTGATGGAGGGTGAGCGTATCTGGCTGTTCGTCACTCGCCTCTTCCCGAAGGACGCGCGTGCCGCAGTCAACGGTGCGGGTCGCGCGGGTTGGAAGTCCCTGGGTGCGTACGTGCGCGTTCAGATTCTGGTGGCGGCTATTGACGCTATCGGCATCGGTATTGGTGCCGCAATTCTGGGTGTTCCGCTGGCTATCCCGCTGGGTGTGCTGGTCTTCCTCGGCTCCTTCGTTCCGGTGATTGGTGCCCTCATTTCCGGTGCTGTGGCTGTGCTGCTGGCGCTGGTTGCTCTGGGCCCGGTGCAGGCGCTGATTATGCTCGGTATTGTTCTGCTGGTTCAGCAGCTCGAATCCAACATTCTGCAGCCGCTCATTATGGGTAAGGCTGTCTCCCTGCACCCGCTGGCGGTTATTTTCTCGGTGGCTGGTGGATCCATGATTTTTGGTGCGGTGGGTGCTCTGTTCGCTGTGCCGACTCTGGCTGTGGTCAACGCGGTGGTGCGTTACCTGGCGAACCGTGACTGGGAGAAGGAAGCACCTCGTGAGGAGGAGTTCCTCTTCCCGCACGAGGTGGCTCGCCGCGAGCAGGCTGAGGAGAAGGCCCAGGAACGGCAGGAGAGCGTCAAGAATCTGGCCTCCCGGGTGCCGAGCCGTCAGAAGGCTGAGGAGCCTGAGAACCAGGCTTCCGAGGCTTCGGACTCCTCCGAAGACTAGGGGCCTGCATCGAGCGGGAGGTTTTGGCGTAGGGCACCCCGCCACCCTCGATAACGCACCGCTAACTCGTCCCGGCGATACCGCCGGCCGCGATGCCGTCTACGGCGGTGTCTCGCCAGGGGGCTACTTGCGACCGGGTAGCCCCCTTCGCTGTACCCATCCTCTAAAATGGGATGAGCAATACATCACCATCCCGCGCCCGCGGGACAACGCACCGTCAGAATGGAAAACCCGTGAGCGTAGATCTCGACTCCCTGCCCGTGACCATTACCGATATTGAACGTGCCGCAGAGCTGCTCGAAGGCGTTATTGAACGCACCCCGGTCGCCCATTCGCGTGCCCTGAGCCAGCGCCTGGGTTCCGAGGTGTTCTTCAAGTGTGAGAACCTGCAACGCGCCGGTTCGTTCAAGGTGCGCGGCGCGTATGTGCGCATGGCAAAGCTCTCCGAGGAGGAGAAGAAGCGCGGCGTCGTGGCGGCGAGTGCAGGTAACCACGCTCAGGGTGTGGCTCTGGCTGCTGACCGTCTGGGCATTAAGGCTCGCATTTACATGCCGCTGGGTGCGGCACTGCCTAAGATTACCGCAACCCGCGATCACGGCGCTGAGGTTGAGCTGCACGGCCTGACCGTGGATGAGGCTCTGGCGGAGGCGAAGCGCTACGCCGAAGAGACCGGCGCGGTGTTCGTGCACCCCTTCGACAATGAAGACATTATTGCCGGCCAGGGCACCATCGGTCTGGAAATCCTGGAGCAGGTTCCGGATGTTGACACCGTGATTGTGGGTGTTGGCGGCGGCGGTCTGCTGGCTGGCCTGTCCGCTGCTATCCGCGCGAAGGAACAGAAGCTCGGCAAGAAGATCAAGATTATTGGTGTTCAGGCGGAGCACGCGGCGGCGTACCCGCTGTCGCTGGCTGCGGATGCTCTGGTGCCGTTGAAGAAGGTTTCCACCATCGCTGACGGTATTGCGGTGGGCCGCCCCGGCCAGATGCCTTTCTCCATCATCAAGGAGCTGGTGGATGACGTGGCGACCGTGAGCGAAGACGATATTGCTCGCGCCCTGATCTTCCTGATGGAACGTAACAAGCTTGTGGTGGAGCCTGCCGGTTCGGTGCCCGTGGCGGCGCTTATGAACGGTAAGCTGAAGGAAGAGTACGGCGACCTGGGTACGGTCGTGTGTGTGCTCTCCGGCGGCAATATTGACCCGATGCTGATGCTGAAGGTGATTCAGCGCGGTCTGTCCGCTGCTGGCCGCTACATGACCGTGAAGATGATGCTCTCTGACCGTCCGGGTGAGCTGGCGACCATCTCCCGCATCATCTCTGAGAACGATGCGAACGTGACCGGTGTAGACCACACCCGCGTGGGTGGTTCGCTGTCCATGGGTGACGTGTCGATTACGATCGACATGGAAACCAAGGGTGTGGAGCACTGCCGCCAGGTGATTGCCGCCCTGGAGGATGAGGGTTTCAAGCCCATTATCGTCTACTAAGCCGATATATTTATTGACCCGGCGAGCTGTAGTAGTTGCGTCTGAGCCTTATAGGCAGATCGTAATTCAATAGACAAAAACCGGGTCAACAAAAACAGTGCGGGGTGCTGACCGTTGATGGTCAGCACCCCGCACTGTTTTGT